>JBGPOM010000050.1:0-8906 GCA_041488075.1 Gemmatimonadota bacterium | reverse complement strand
CGGCGGGTACACCCGGGCCTCGGGGCGAGCCGCCAGCATCGGACGGCGCTCCGCTAGGAGCGGCCTTGAGACCGGACCGGAATGAGCCATGGAGGTTGTTACGCCGTCCGGCGCACCGGGTCGGTGACCTGCGCCACGGCCCCGTGGGGCACCCGACGCCCACTTTGACTCCGGGGTACGGAAGCTGCGGCAACAAGAACGGTTACCCCCCCTTGCGCCGCGGGGTGACCCTCACCTGAGCTTTATGAAGGAACGATGGCAACGACCGTGATGTACGTGGTGTTCGCGCTCATTCTTCTGGTCTCGATCGTCCGGCACATCCGCCGGATGAACCGGAAGGAAAGGGCGGCGCGTGCGGCGGCCGAGCGGGGCAAGCTCCGCTCCGACGGCCCGCGGGCCCAGCATCCCCATATCGACGCGACTCACTGCATCGGCTGCGGCGCGTGCGCCGACGTCTGCCCCGAGGGCGACGTCCTGGCCGTCATCGCGGGCAGGGCGGCCATCGTGAACGGGTACAAGTGCATCGGACACGGTCTCTGCGCCGAGGCCTGCCCCGTGGGCGCCATCGCGATCGTCATGGCGAGCCCAAGCGTCGGGGCCGACATGCCGCAGCTGACGGGCGAGCACGAGACTAACGTTGCCAACCTGTTCATCGCGGGGGAGCTCGGCGGCCTCGCGCTCATCAAGAACGCGGTCAACGAAGGGCGGGACTGCGTCGACACGATCGCGAGGCGGCTGCTGGGCATCAAGCGCGGCCGCGCGACGCCCGGTGTGCGCGACGTATGCATCGTGGGGGCGGGACCGGGCGGCATCAGCGCCTCGCTCCGTGCCATCGAGCGGAAGCTCACCTACGTGACCCTCGAGCAAGACGAGTTCGGCGGCACCGTCGCCAAGTACCCGCGCCAGAAACTCGTCCTCACGAGCCCGGTGGAGTTCCCGATGTACGGCAAGTTCAAGAAGCTGCAAATCACCAAGGAGGAGCTGCTCCGCTTCTGGCAGAAGATCCACGGGCGGGCGGGCCTCACCGTCAACACCTGCGAGAAGGTCGAGAACGTCCGCAGGGACACGGACGGCATTTTCACGATCGAGACCACCAAGGCCCACTACCGCGCCTGGACCGTCGTCCTCGCGCTGGGGCGGCGCGGCACGCCCCGGAAGCTGGGCGTTCCCGGCGAAGAGCTCGGCAAGGTGATGTACGGCCTGATCGAGGCGGAGGCCTACACGAACGCGAAGATCCTGGTCGTGGGGGGCGGCGACAGCGCCGTCGAGGCGGCCATGGGCCTCGCGCACCAGCGAGGGAACCACGTGACGCTCTCCTACCGCCGGGAAGAGTTCAGCCGGATCAAGGAGCGCAACACGCAGCACCTGAAGGAGTACACCAAGAGCGGCAAGCTGCAGGTGATCTTCAATTCCCAGCCGACGGAGATCAGGCCACGCGCCGTGCTGCTCGAGGTGGCGGGGCAGATCCGGGAGATCCCCAACGACTACGTGTGGGTTTTCGCGGGCGGAACTCCGCCCAGTGAGTTCCTCCAGAAGGCAGGCGTGCAGGTGGGGCTGCGGGATCTCACGAAGGAGGCCGGCGCCGAGGCCAAGCTGGTCAGCGGTACCCGGCGGCTTGCGGGGTAATGCGCGGGCCCTAAGGTTTCAACGTCACCACGATCCCCGGACCGCTACTGGGCCCGAACCGAGATCCCGCTTCATTCGTACTCACATAGCGCAGCGTGAAGACATGCTCGGCCGGAATGGATCTCAGGAATTCCAGGTCGCCCACCTCTCTATCGTCCATGTAGACATGGATTCGCGTCAGTTGCATGTCGCCGCGGGCTTGGCCAAGCACTCCCACATCGTCGCGCGTTCTCAGCCATCGCGGTCGGAGCGATTGTACGACGTCATACGCGTTCCCAACCGTGGGGCGCGCTCGCTCGATTTCCGCCTCCGTGATCAGTGTGCTGCTGCTCTTTGGAGGGCGCTCGGTTCGCTGCGCCCGCAGCGGCGCGCCGGCGAGAACGAAGGCGCATACCACCAGCAGCGTTCGCATCTTGAGCATCGTTCCTCCTTGCGTCTCCGTTGCCTAACGATACCCGGCCGCCTGGAGTGAAAACAGCTCCGCGTAGAGCCCGCCCCGCGCCACCAGCTCCTCGTGGGTCCCCTGATCCACGAGCTCGCCGCCCTGCAGCACGAGAATCCGCTCCGCCATGCGCACCGTCGAGAAGCGGTGCGAGATGAGCACCGCCATCCGCCCCCGGGTCAGCTCCGCGAACCGTAGAAACACCTCGTACTCCGCACGGGCGTCGAGCGCGGCGGTAGGCTCGTCGAGGATCAGGACCTGCGCCTCGCGCATATACGCGCGCCCCAGCGCCACCTTCTGCCATTCGCCCCCCGACAGCTCGACCCCGCCCTCGAAGCGCCGGCCCAGCATCTGGTCGTAGCCCTTCGGGACGCGCCCGGCCACCGAGTCGGCCAGGCTGCGGCGCGCGGCCTCCCGGATCCGCGCATCGTCGCCCAACGCCTCGACCTGGCTCACACCGATATTCTCGCGCAGCACGAAATCGTAGCGCACGAAGTCCTGGAAGATGATCCCGATGTTCTGACGGAGGCTCTGCAGGTCGTAGTCGCGCAGGTCCATGCCGTCGAGCAGGATGCGGCCCTCGTCGGGGTCGTACAGCCGCGCCAGCAGCTTCACGAGCGTCGTCTTCCCCGCTCCGTTCTCGCCCACCAGCGCGATGCGCTCGTCGGGCCGGAAATCGAAGGTGAGGTTCCGCACCGCCCACCGATCGGAGCCGGGGTAGCGGAAGCCCACGCCGTCGAACCGGAACCCGTCGCGGATCGGGCGCGGTACGGCGCGCGCGCCGGGCTTCGACACGACACTGGGCCGCACGTCGAAGAACGTGAACAGATCGCTGAGATAGAGACTCTGCTCGTAGATCTGCGACAGCGCGAGCAGCACCCGCTGGATCAGATCGCGGCTGGCGCGGAACGAGCCCGCGAGAAACGTCAGTGTGCCGATGGAGAACGCGCCGAGCACGGTGCGGTAGATGATCACGCCGTAGGCGCCGTAGTACCCGAGCGTTCCCAGCATGACGAGCAGCGTCGACACGACGTTACGGCGCACGGCCAGCCGCTTGTTGGCCTCGTAGAACTCCTGCGAGAGCTTGGCATATCGGCCCACCAGGAAGTCCGAGAGCCCGAACAGCTTCACTTCCTTCGCCGACTCGTCGGAGGCGCCCATGTAGCGCAGGTAGTCGAGCAGCCGGCGCTCGGGCGTCCACGAGAAGAGCAGCGAGTAGCCGAGCGAGGCGAAGTGCGCCTCGCCCAGGAACGCCGGCAGCACCGCGATCGTGAGCAGCAGCAGCAGCCAGGGGAGCTGCACGAGCAGCACGGCGGCCAGGGAGGCCAGCGTGACCAGGTCCTGTGCCGTGGCGAGGAGCAGCGCGACCAGGCCGATCCGCCCCACCGTCTGGCGCCGCGCGCGCTCCAAATGGTCGTACGTCTCGGAGTCCTCGAACTGCGCGAGGTCGAGCGTCGCCGCGTGCTGCATCAGCCGGACGCTCAAACGATTGGCGAACAGGTCGCCGAGCAGGCTCTCGAGCAGCGACGACAACCGCGCCAGCCCATCGCCCACGACCGCGATCCCGAGCTCGATGCCCACCAGACCCGCCAGGTGCCACCAGTCGGGGGCCCGCCCGGCGTGAACCGCCGCGCCGGCGGCGATGACCCCGTCGATGATGAGCTTGCCGATCCAGAGGATGGCCACGGGGATCAACGAGCGGATCGCCCGCAGCGCCATAATGGCGACGGTGTAGCCGCGGTGAGTCTCGAACACGAGGCGGACGAGCGGCGGGACGTGCTTCAGGGCCGCCAACCGCTGGCCCCAGGTGGGGGTCGGGCGATGAGCGTCGGGAACGATGCCGTGGGAAATGAAGCGGGGCCCAGCCATCGGTGTAACTTAGCAGCGGATGACAATCTCGAGACGCGTATTCGTCAACTCGGGCGGGCTGGCGCTGTTCGGCCTCGCTTTCGACCCCTTGACTTGGTACGCTCGGACCGTCCGACCGCTCGACCGGCCGACGCTCGTTTGCCTCTTCCAGCGAGGCGCGGTGGACGGACTCAGCATGGTCGTGCCGCATGGCGACCCGCTCTACTATCGGGAGCGGCCACGGGTCGCGATCCCGGCGAGGGACGTCGTGGATCTGGACGGGCACTTTGGCCTGCACCCGAGCCTCGCGCCCCTCAAGTCCCTGTGGGACAACAAGAGCCTCGCGGCGATTCATGCCGTCGGCGCTCCCGACGCGATGCGCAGCCACGTGCATGCCCAGGAACGCATGGACGGCTGGCTCCGTCGCAGCGGCGCGGTCGCCTGCGGGTCGCTGCGTGAGATCGCGCGGCTCATCAAGGCCGGCGCCGGGCCCGAGGTCGCGGTTACGCAGCTGGGCGGCTGGGACACGCACGTGAACCAGGGATCGAGCGTTGGCCAGCTGGCCGTACGCCTGCGGGGTCTGGGCCTCGGGCTCGCCGCGTTCGCGCAGGACCTGGGCGAACGGATGCGCAGGGTCGTCGTGCTCACGATGTCCGAGTTCGGCCGGACGATTGCCGAGAACGGCAACGGCGGCACCGACCACGGCCACGCGACCGCGATGCTCGCCCTGGGCGGCCCGGTGAACGGCGGCCGGGTGCTGGGCCGGTGGCCGCGGCTCGACGAAACCAGCCGCTTCGAGGGGCGCGGAGTAGCCGTCACGACCGACTTCCGCGATCTCTTCGGCGAGTTGCTCGCCGGGCATCTCGGCGCGACGGACCTCACGCCCGTGTTCCCCGGCTTCACTGTGAATCCCCAGAAATTCCCAGGCATCATTCGCCGCTGAAGCGCGGGCGTATATTCTCTAGCCATGCGCGACGCGCTGCAGGCGCTCGTCCGGAACGCCAAGGAAGCCAAGCGGACCGCCGACTTCTGGCAAGCCGCAGCCCAGATCTTGAGCCGCTGGGCGGGGGGCGCGCTCCTGACCGTCTGCTACCAGGGCGTCAACGAGAACGGCGCGGTGGCCGCGGGCGTCGCGGGCGCGTCCGGACTCACCCTCACGGCCGACTGGCACGACCCCGAGGGCCGGCACGTCGAAGCGAGCGTCGCCGGAGCCCCGCGCGACCTGCCTTCCGCCGACCTCGAAGCGGCCCTCGAGTTCGCATCGGACCTCGCGGTGATGGTGGGCCGTCGCGCGGCCCTCGAGCGGGAGCGCCGCCTGGGGAGCTTCGTGGTCGAGCTGGCCCGGTGGCTGCTCGCGGCTCCCGAGACGGAGCTGCTGCTCCGCTACACCCTCCAGAGCTTGATGCGATTGATCGACGCGCAGGGCGCGTTCGTGGCCCTGAAGCACGGTGACGGCGAGACGCTGCGCGTCTCCCCCGCCCTGGGCGAGGCGGTGACGATCGAGGGTCTGGAGCTCGGGCTCCACGGTAGCGTCACGGGTCGCGTGGTCCGCACCGGTGAGGCCCTGATGACCCAGGACCTTCGCGTCGAGCGGGACTCGAGCCCGATCGCCGTCGGGCTATCCGACGCCGCCCGCTCGGCGCTCATCGCCCCGCTGCAGACCTCGCACGGTGCCGTGGGCGCGGTCGGGCTGATCCGCTACCAGAGCGAGGGGGCCGCGCCGCCACCGCCGTTCACCCTGTACGATCTCCATTACCTCACCGCCGTCGCCGCCCACATTGCCGGCGGCATCGAGCTGTCCCAGGCCGTGGCTGCGACCCGCGCCGCTGCCAACCGCGCCAGCGCCATGGTCGACTCGAGCCCCCTCCCGATGGCTCTCGTGGACACGACGGGCGCGGTGCAGCAAGTCAACGAGGCCGCCGTTCGCGTCTTCGGACTCGCCGCCAAGGAGGCGGCCCTGGGACGCCACCTCGAGGCGCTGGGACTGTCCCCGAGCGGGCTGACGGTGCGGTTGATGCTGGCCGGGCGGCGCGAGGGTGAGCCGTGGCACGGCCGGGTGCTCGTCACGCAGGAGTCGGGCGACCGGCGGATCTGCGACTGCACCGTCACCGGCCTGCGGGGGCTGGGGTCCGAGAACCTCCTCGTCGCCCTCTACGACCGCACCGACGAGCTGCGCGCCCAGCGGGAGCTGATCGCGCGCGAGAAGCTCGCCACGGTCGGCGAGATCGCGAGCGGCGTCGCGCACGAGGTGAACAACCCACTCGCCGCGATCCGGATGGAAGCGGAGCTGCTGGGCCGCGCGACGACCGACCCCGACGCCAGTGCGGCGGCCTCCACGATCGTCCGCGAAGTGGACCGCGCGGCGCGGATCGTCCGCAGCCTGCTGCGGCTCGCGCGGCGCGCCGACGTCACGCCCACCCGGATCCAGGTCAACGAGCTGGTGCGCGACGTCGCGGAAATCCGCCAGCGCGTGCTGCGCGCCGACAACATCGAAATGCGCACGCAGATGGACCAAGGCGCGGAGACAGTGCTCGGTCTCGGCCAGGAGCTGCAGCAGGTGGTCATCAACCTCGTCACCAACGCCGAACACGCGGTCCGCGGCCGGCGGGGCGCCGTCATTCTGCTCACGACCGAAACTCGGGATGACTGGGTGCGTCTCACCGTCGAGGATTCCGGGCCCGGCGTCCCGCAGGAGATCCGCGGGCGCGTGTTCGACCCCTTTTTCACGACCAAAGGCCCCGACGAGGGCTCGGGGCTCGGGCTTTCGATCTGTCAGCGCGTCGTTGCCGAAGTGGGCGGGAAGATCTGGCTGGAGGACTCCGAGACGTTGGGCGGCGCGAAGTTCGTGGTCGAGCTCCCCGCCGCCCCACTGCGTGACGACATGATCGGCTGAGTCCGGCTACGCCTCGAGAATCCGCCGGCCGTACACGGCGAGGGTCGTGAGGCCGTACCCGCCGATCACCAGCAGCAAAGCGCCGAGTGGCCAGTCGGCGCCGAGCTGCCAGACGCCGGCGGCCGCATACCCCAGGCTCGCCACGACGCCCAGCGCCAGAACCTCCTTGCGCGCCATCAGGATGCCGAAGACGTAGCCCCAGCTGAACCCCGCGAGGGCGAGGAAGACCACGCCGTTAGGGATGATCTTGGTGGGATCGATCAGGTTCATTCCGCCCGCGAAGGCGCAGAACAGGCCGATCACGGTGTACGTGGCCAGATGCAGGGCCAGCGGCAGGGGCACGGTGCCCATCTTGTTGAAGGTCATACTCTAAGACTATAGCCGATGCGAGCGACGCGCACCTATCTCGAGCTGACCGATCCGGGGCATTTCAAGGCCGCGTTCGGGGAGTTTCCCGACGTCACCCTCGTGCACGTTCCCAACCCGCCGCCCGAGCTGTACCGCCTCTGCTATCGCGCGGTGGGAGAGGCGTTCCACTGGTACGACCGCTGGGACTGGAGCGACGCGCGCATCGCCGCACACCTCGCCGACCCGAACATCGGGCTCTACGTGGCGCGGCGGGCCGGCGGCGCTGTGGCCGGGTGGTACGAGCTGCGCCGGGCCGAAGACGACTCGGTGGAAATCGCTTACTTCGGAATCGTCGCGGCGGAATTCGGCCGGGGCTTCGGCAAGCATCTGCTCTCCTGCGCCGTCCGCGACGCGTGGGCGCTGGCGCCCTCCCCTCGCCGCGTGTGGTTGCATACTTGCACGTTGGACCACGCCAACGCCCTGCCCAACTACGTCGCGCGGGGGTTCACGCCTTATCGCACCGAGGTGTACGAAGTAGATTCCCCGGCGTGAACTTCGACTTTCAGCTGACGCGCAAGCGCAAGCTCATCATCGCCGGCATCGTGCTCGCGCCGATCCTCGCCTTCGCCCTCTACACGTGGTCCGCGTTGACTTGGAGCTACTCCGAGGGCGAACGGGCGGGCTACGTGCAGAAGTTTTCCAAGAAGGGCTGGCTCTGCAAGACGTGGGAGGGCGAGCTGGCCATGGTGTCGATGCCCGGCACCATGTCGGAGAAGTTCAATTTCACCGTGCGGGACGACGTCGTCGCCCAGTACATCAACCAGTCGCTCGGCAAGCGCGTCGCGATCAGCTATCAGCAGCACAAGGGCGTCCCCACGACCTGCTTCGGGGAAACCGAGTACTACGTGATCGCCGTGAAGGTGGTGGAATGAGCGGGAACAGCTTCGGGAGCCGCGCCACGCTGCGGGCCGGCGGCGGCACCTACGAGATCCACCGGCTGGACGCCCTCGAGAAGCGCGGCCTGTCGGTGGTCCGGCTGCCCTACTCTCTCAAGATCCTGCTCGAGAACCTGCTGCGCCTCGAGGACGGCCGCCTCGTTCGCGCCGAAGACGTGGAGAAGCTGACGCGTTGGAACGCCGCCAAGACGCCGGACGAGGAGATCAGTTTCATGCCGGCGCGGGTGCTGATGCAGGACTTCACGGGGGTACCCGCCGTCGTGGACCTCGCCGCGATGCGCGACGCGATCGTCGAGATGGGCGGGGATCCAACGAAGGTGAACCCGCTGCTTCCCGCCGAGCTGGTGATCGACCACTCGGTCATCGTGGACGAGTTCGGGACACCGACCGCTTTCCACGCGAATGCCGAGCTCGAATTCCAGCGGAACCGCGAGCGCTACGCGCTGCTGCGCTGGGCGCAGAAGACCTTTCAGGGGTTCCGGGTCGTGCCGCCCGACACCGGGATCGTACATCAGATCAATCTCGAATATCTCGCGCGCGTCGTGTTCACCACCGAGGGGAAGACGCCCCAAGCCTATCCCGACACGCTCGTCGGCACGGACTCGCACACCACGATGGTCAACGGGCTGGGCGTGCTGGGCTGGGGCGTGGGCGGCATCGAAGCGGAGGCGGCGATGCTCGGCCAGTCGGTCTCGATGCTCATCCCGCAGGTCGTGGGCTTCCGGCTCACGGGACGGTTGGCAGAAGGCGCCACCGCCACCGACCTGGTGCTCACGGTGACGCAAATGCTCCG
>JBGPOM010000049.1:0-9003 GCA_041488075.1 Gemmatimonadota bacterium | reverse complement strand
GTCGGTGGACTACGTCGGCAGCCTGTTTTCGAGCGTGGTGGACGCGCTCTCGACCAACGTGATCGACGGTACGCTGGTGCACGTCTCGTCGTGGTACGACAACGAGATGGGCTACTCGGCGCGCTGCGTGGACCTGCTGGCGTACATCGGACGCACGCGGTGAAAAAGCGCGGCCTGCGCGACCTGCCGGCCGCAGCGCTGGACGGCAAGCGCGCGCTGGTGCGCGAGGACTTGAACGTCCCGCTGAAGGACGGCGCGGTCGCCGACGACAGCCGGTTGCGCGCGGCGCTGCCCACCGTCAGCTACCTGCGGGAGAAGGGCGCCCGCGTCGTCGTCCTGTCGCACCTGGGGCGGCCCAAGGGCGGGCCCGATCCGCAGTATTCGCTGCGCCAGATCGTACGGGACTTGGAGCGCCTGCTGGGCGCGCCGGTCGAGTTCATTCCGGACCCCGCGCAGGGGGTCGCGGCCACGCGGCGGCTGCCGCGCGGGGGCGTCGCGCTGGTCGAGAACACGCGATTCTGGCCGGGCGAGGAAACCAACGATCCCCACTTCGCGGCCGTCCTCGCCGCCCTCGGCGACTTCTACGTCAACGACGCCTTCGGCTCCGCGCATCGCGCGCATGCTTCGACCGAAGGCGTCGCGCATCTGCTCAAGCCCGCCGTCGCCGGCTTTCTCATGGAGAAGGAGCTCACCTACCTGGGGGAGATGCTGCGCCAGCCGAAGCGCCCGTTCGTCGCGGTACTGGGGGGCGCCAAGATCTCCGGCAAGATCGACGTGCTCGAGGCGCTGCTGCCCCGCGTGGACGAGATCCTGGTCGGCGGCGCGATGGCGTGCACCTTCTTCGTGGCCATGGGACTCAACGTCGGCACC
This sequence comes from Gemmatimonadota bacterium, assembly GCA_041488075.1. Lineage (GTDB taxonomy): Bacteria > Gemmatimonadota > Gemmatimonadetes > Gemmatimonadales > GWC2-71-9 > 20CM-2-65-7. The sequence goes on along the minus strand of JBGPOM010000049.1, from coordinate 8,133 downwards.
TCGCTCGTCGAGCCCGATCGCGTCCCGCTCGCGCGGACCCTGCTCGAGCGGGGCGGTCCCAAACTGATCCTGCCGCGCGGTGCCGTGGTGGCCCCGTCGCTCGAGCGCTCCGCCGAGCGCCGCGAGGTGTCCGTCGACGCCGTTCCCGACGGATGGGCGGTGTACGACATCGACCAGACCACCCGGCACGACTTTCGCGCCCGCCTGCTTCGCGCCAAGACGATCGTGTGGAACGGCCCGATGGGCGTATTCGAAACGCCGCCCTTCGACGCCGGCACGCGGGCCGTCGCGGAAGCGCTCGTGGATGCGGGGGCGAAGGGGGCGGTCACGATCGTCGGGGGAGGGGATTCGGCGGCGGCCGTCGCCGGGCTCGAGGGCAAGCTCAGCCACGTCTCGACGGGGGGTGGAGCGACGCTGGAATTCCTCGAGGGGAAAGTGCTGCCGGGCGTCGCGGCGCTGGAGGACGCATGAGGCCGCTGGTGTTCGCCGCCAACTGGAAGATGCACTTGGGGCCGCGGGACGCCCGTGACTACCTGGCGACGTTCCGGCATGCCTATGCCCCCATGCCCGGCCGCGAGGTGTGGTTCTTTCCTCCGGCCGTCTCGCTCGAGGCGGTGGCGGCCGGACTCGAGCATCGCGCCGACCTGCTCGCCGGTGCGCAGGACATCTATTGGGAACCGAAGGGCGCCTATACCGGCGCCATCTCGGGGCCCCTCGCCGTGCAGGCCGGCGCGCGCGCCGTGCTGATCGGCCACTCCGAGCGGCGCCACGTCTTCGGCGAGACCGATGCGGAGACCGGCAAGAAGGTGGCCGCGGCGCTCCAGGCGGAGCTGCTGCCGCTCCTGTGCGTGGGCGAAACGCTGGCGCAGCGGGAGGCGGGGGAGACGGGGGCAGTGGTGGTTCGCCAGCTGGAGGCCGCGCTGGCGACACTCGCCCCAGACGCCTTGGGCAAGGTGACCATCGCCTACGAGCCGGTCTGGGCCATCGGCACCGGCCGCAACGCCACCCCCAAGGACGCCGCCCTCGTGCACGGGGAAATCCGCGGCTGGCTCGAAGCACGAAAGGCGGGGGCGACACGGATTCTGTACGGCGGCAGCGTCAACCCGAAGAATGCCGCGGATCTGCTGGCGGAGCGCGCGCTCGACGGGGTCCTGGTGGGAGGCGCATCGCTCGAACCCGCCGGTTGGGCCGAGCTTGTGCGGACCGCCGCCGCCTAGGTATTATCTCCCCCGACATGTACACCGCTCTCAAATTCATCCTGCTGTTCGACGCCTTGGTCCTGACGACCGCCGTGCTGCTGCAGGCGGGGCAGGGCGGCGGACTCGCCTCGCTCGGCGGCGGGGCCGGCACCGAAACGATCATGGGTGGGCGCCAGGCGACGACGCTCCTCACCAAGGTCACCTGGTGGACTGCCGGAATCTTCCTGTTCCTCGCGCTGGTGCTGACCTTCATGTCGCAACAGGGGACGCAGGCGCGGTCGGTGCTCGAGGGCCAGGTGCAGGCGCCGGTGCCGGTCCAGGCCCAGCCGCTGCCGCTCGAGAACGCCACGCCTCCAACCAAGACGCCCCCCCCGCCCCCCCCCTCCAATCGCTGACCGTCACCCGGCGTACGTGCTGCTCGAGGACGGCGCCTGGTTCCCGGGAACCGCTCCCCTCCCGTTCGAACCCGCCTACGCCGAAGTCGTCTTCACCACGAACCTGAGCGGGTACCAGGAGGTCTTCACCGACCCCTCTTACCTCGGCCAGATCGTCGTGATGACCGCTCCGATGATCGGCAATTACGGGATCAATCCCGATGACGTCGAATCGGATCGGCCCCGCGTCGCGGGCGTCGTCGTGCGCGAGCTGTCGGCGCGGGCGTCGAATTGGCGTTCGACGGGTGACCTCATCGACTGGCTCGCCGAGGCGCACGTGCCCCTCGTCGAGGACGTGGATACGCGCCAGCTCACCCGCTACATCCGCTCGAAGGGCGCGATGCGCGGGGTAGTCGCGCTCGGGGAACGCCCGACGGGCGACGTAACGGCGGCGCTCGCGGCCTCTCCCTCGATGGACGGGCTCGACCTGGCCAGCGTCGCGACGATCACGGAGGAGTACGGCGAGGGGGGAAGCGACGCCGCACACCATATCGTGGCGTTCGACTTCGGAATGAAGCGCAACATCCTGCGGCTGTTCGCACAACATGGGTGCCGGGTGACGGTGGTGCCCGCGGCGACCCCCGCGGCGCGGGTGCGCGAGCTCGAGCCTGACGGCGTTTTCCTGTCGAACGGCCCGGGCGACCCAGCCGCGGTGGGGTATGCGATCACCACGATCCGGGATCTGGCCGACGGCGCGCTCCCGATTTTTGGGATCTGCCTGGGGCATCAACTGCTCGGTCTAGCGCTCGGTGGCGAGACGGTGAAGTTGCCGTACGGACACCGGGGGGGAAACCACCCTGTCAGGGATCTCAATACCGGACAAGTGCTTATCACGTCGCAGAACCACGGCTTTGCGGTGAACGGCGGTACGGAGGGCGTTCCCGGCGCGAAGTCGCTTGAGGTCACCCACCTTAACCTCAACGACGGGACCGTCGAAGGCGTGCGGCACCGCGAGTACCCGATTTTTGCCGTACAGTACCATCCGGAGGCCTCGCCGGGTCCGCACGATGCCCAGGGACACTTCCAGCAATTCCTACAAGCTCTTGACAGTCAATAAGTAAGCCCGTATGATAGCCCCCGACTTTTGCAACCCGGCAGATGTTCGGGGGGGACCAATGACGAAGGCCGATCTGGTCGAAAAGGTCACCGCTCAAATTGCTCGCACCGCCGGTCCCCTCATTTCTAAGAAGGACTGCGCCCGCGTCGTGGACTCGTTTCTCGACGCGGTGAAAGCGGCGCTATCCGAGCAGCATAACATTGAGATACGCGGGTTTGGGACGTTCAAGATCCGCCAGCGGAAGACCCGGATGGCGCGCAACCCGCGCACCGGCGATCCGGTGGAAGTCGCCGCCCGTCCGGTTCCTGTCTTCAAGCCCAGCAAGGAGTTGCGTGCGATGGTCGCGGAAGCGAGCGAGAAGGTCCCCTCGTAACCCGCTGCCCAAGCGAGACTTGCCCCGCGGCCCCGGCACTCGAGCCGGGGTCGTGCTGTTTCTGGGTATAATCGGAACGTCCCGCCGTCACCACCTCTCGCCCGGAGTCACGATGCGCTCGGTGTCTCGGCTGCTCACGGCCCTCCTCGCCGGTGGTGCCCCTCCCCTTGCCGCGCAAGCGGTGCGCTACGAAGTGGCGGTCACCGCGCCCGCCCAGAGACTCTTTCACGTGACCGCCGAATTCCCCGCGGCGGGGAAGGACACGCTCTACCTCTCGCTGCCCGCGTGGAGCCCCGGAGCGTACGAGATCCAGAACTACGCGCGCTACGTGCGCGGCTTCGGCGCGACGGGCGCCGCGGGCCAGGCGCTGTTCTGGGACCGGCTCGACAAGGACACGTGGCGCGTCGTCACCGGCAAGACCGGGCGGGTCACCGTCCAGTTCGATTTCCTTGCGGACACGATCGATCTCTCGCTCGCGCGCCTCACCAACGACTTCGGCCAGTTCCTCGGCACGAACCTGTTCCTGTTCGAGGAGGGGCAGATCGCCCGTCCCGCCGACGTGCGCTTCCGGCTCCCGGCGGGGTGGCAGGTGACGACCGCGTTGCCCAGCGCCGGCAACGGCGTGTATCACGCGGCCGATTACCACGAACTAGCGGATGCGATGACGTTCGTCGGCCGCTATAGCCTCGACTCGCTGCAGGTGGACGGGAAATGGATCCGCATCGCCCTCTGGCCGGCGGCCGACTACACGGCGGCGGTCACGCGCAATCTCCGCGGCGGGATCGAAAAGATGGCCCAGGTGCAGGACCGGTTGATGGGCGGGGCGCCGTATGCCGTATACACCGTGTTCTTCAACGTCATCCATGAGCCGGTCGGCTTCGGCGGCGGGCTCGAGCACAGCGGCGCGCAGTACGACATCATGCCCGCCCAGGCGTTTGCCGATCCGAGCGGGACGCTGGGCGATTTCATGTATCCACTCCTGTCGCACGAGTTCTTCCACCTGTGGAACGTGAAGCGCATCCGGCCCGCCGAGATGTGGCCTTACGACTATCACGCCGAGCAGTACACGCCGCTCCTCTGGTGGTCGGAGGGCGTGACCGACTACTACGCCGACCTGACGAACCTCCGGGCCGGGCTCTGGTCGCCCGACCAGTTCGTCCGGAACGTCAACGACAACATCCAACAGGTGGAGGCCGCGCCCGAGCTGTGGAGCGCGGAGGACGGCAGCGCGGCGACGTGGATCAACGAGGTGTACGTCAACAGCTCGCAGCTGTACTACCCCAAGGGCTCGCTGCTCGGCATGCTGCTCGACATCTCGATCCGCGACGCGACCGACAACGCCCACAGCTTGGACGATGTGATGCGCACCCTGTTCACGCGGTACTACCGGCTGGGCAAGGGCTTCGCGACCGCGGACCTGCTGGCCGAGCTGCGGGCGGCCGGGATGCCGGACGCCGGCGGCTTCTACCAGCGCTACGTCAACGGCCGCGATTCGCTTCCCTACGAGGCGGTGTTAGCGAAGGCGGGAATCAGCGTCGCGCGGGCCACGGCCTCGGTGCCGTTCCTGGGGATCTCGACCGGTGCCGGCGCGAACGCCCCCTTCGAGATCCAAGCAGTGACGCCGGGGAGCGCGGCGGAAGCCGCCGGCGTCCAGCCGGCCGACGTGCTGGTGAGCGTGGGCGACGTCGCCGTCGCGCCGGATCAGGATTGGGCCTCGGCGTTTCGCGAGCGCTACCGCGGGCGCGCCGGCCAGCCGCTCGCCATCACGGTGCGCCGGGGCGGACAAGCGCTTACGCTCAACACCCAGGTGCGGGAGCGCACCAGCGCCCGCGTCACGCTCACGCGCGTCGCGAGCCCCACGCCCAAACAGATGCGCATCTGGCAGGGGCTCGCGACCGGGCTATAATCGCCTCATGGCCAACGTGACCGTGCGCTTCTTCGCCCGCTACGCCGAGCTCGCCGGATGCGAGTCGGCGGTGGTGGCCGTCCCGTCGCCCGCGACGGTGCAGGACGTGGTGCGGCGGGTACGGGAGACGGTCCCGGGGGCGGGCGCGCTCCCCGAACGGCCGCTCGCCGCCATCAACCTGCGGCACGTGAAGCTCAATGCGCCGGTGCAGGATGGAGACGAGGTGGCGCTGCTACCGCCGGTGGCGGGAGGGTAGCATGGACCGGTGTCCGTTAACCCCGGGGCATGGCCCCGGCCCTCGGTTCATGGGGGGTTCGTTAACCCCGGGGCATGGCCCCGGCCCTCAGTTCATGGGGGGTTCGTTAACCCCGGGGCATGGCCCCGGGGTTAACCCACCCTGGGGAGTCCGGTGACATACCTGACGCAGAGCGCAATCATGCTCGACCACCTCCTGGCCGAAGTGCGGGGTCCGGAGCGCGGCGGCACGTGTGTCTTCCTGGGCAGCGTGCGCAACGGGCCGGAGGAGAGCGGGGTGACGGAGATCGAGTACTCGGCGTACGAGGCGATGGCTGAAGCGGAGATCGAGCGGATGCTGGCGGAGGCGCGCGAGCGGTGGCCGGACGCGCGCGTCGCGCTGCGGCACCGGCTGGGGCGGGTGCCGGTGGGGGAGGCAAGCATCGCGATCGTGGCCGCCGCGCCGCACCGGGCCGAGGCGTTTGCTGCCTGTCGCTACGTCATTGAAGCGGTGAAGCAGCGCCTGCCCATCTGGAAGAAGGAGCACCGCGCCGACGGGACAGCGGCGTGGGTCGATCCGTCGGGAAAGCCGGTCGCCCATGGTCCGTGACACCCTCTCGCGCCCTCTCGGCAGCCTGCGCATCTCGGTGACGGACCGCTGCAACCTGCGGTGCCGCTATTGCATGCCCGAGCAGGATTACGTGTGGCTCCCCAAGGACTCGATCCTGACCTTCGAGGAGATCACCCGGCTCGCGCGGGTATTCATCTCGCTCGGCGCGACGAAGCTGCGCCTGACTGGCGGAGAGCCGCTACTGCGGCACGATTTGCCGACGCTGGTGTCGATGCTCTCGGGACTCGATCCCGCCGACCTGGCGATGACGACGAATGGCCTGCTGCTCGGGCGTCAGGCGGCCGCGCTGCGGCGCGCCGGGCTCCAGCGGGTGACGGTGAGTCTCGACACGCTGCGCCCCGAGCGGATGCGGGAGCTGGCGCGGAGCGACCGACACGCCGACGTGTTGGCGGGCATCACCGCCGCGCGCGCCGCCGGCCTCGCGCCGGTGAAGCTCAACACCGTCGTGATCCGGGGCGTGAACGACGACGAGCTGGCGGATCTCATCGAGTTCGGCCGGGCCGAGGGGGGGGGCGCCGAGGTGCGGTTCATCGAGTACATGGATGTGGGTGGGGCGACGGGGTGGTCGGCGGCGCAGGTGGTGTCGCGGGGCGAGATGCTCGAGGTATTGGCGCGGCGCTACGGGGCGGTCGAACCCATCCCGGGGGGCGAGGGGGGGGCGGCTCCCGCGGAGCGGTTTCGGCTCCCCGACGGCACGACGTTCGGGATCATCGCTTCGACGACGGCGCCGTTCTGCCGCGCGTGCGACCGCAGCCGGCTCACTGCCGATGGGACGTGGTTCTTGTGTCTCTATGCGGAGCAGGGGGTGGATATGCGGGGGCCGTTGCGCGACGGCGCATCGGATGGCGAGCTCGCCGCGCTGATCACGCGGAGTTGGACGGCGCGGACCGATCGCGGCGCGGAGGAGCGTCTGTCGGTCGCCGAGCGGGGCGCGCTCTACCAGATTGATGCGTTGCGGGCTGACCCGCGGCGGGAGATGCACACGCGGGGAGGGTAGGCGACAGTGAGGAAGCGCATCGAGAGAGTGATGGGCATCGCTCGCGCGTCGGCCTAACAAGCGCTTACCTGCTGGTCCACAGTGCCGCCGTGCAATCACGGCGTCGGGCTCCGTTGATTCCCGGTCCTCTTCCGCAAGATGGCCCTCGCCGGCGCCCCTTCGTGCCCTCCGACCTTGAGCGGGAGCACGATCACATCGTAGTCACCCGCTTGAACAGGGCGCAGGTCCAGCCCCTCCACGATGGGAATCCCGCGCCCGAGCAGAATCTGGTGCGTCCTCGGCGCCGGAGCGCCGAATTGCTCTGCCGAGATGTAGTCAACGCCGACCAGCAGGACGCCAGCGTCCGCGAGGAGCTGCGCCGCGTCGGGTGCGATGTACGCGAAGTCCCGATGGAACTCGGGTGAGTCCATCCAGCCGCGCAGCGTGCTCCGCGTCCGGAACAGCACGCGCTTCGCGCCGCGCCAGTCGTGCCGGTTCAGTTCGCCCGCGTCGATCGCCCGTACGCTGTCGGCGATATCGATCACCCGCGCGGCACCGATCAGCGGGTCCAGCCCCACCTGGTCGATCGGTGCGCCATTGGCGACGAAATGCATCGGGGCGTCGATGTGCGTCCCGCTGTGCGCGCCCAGTGAGTAGACCGACAGCGTCAGGATATCGCCCCTCCGCATATCCTTGAGAAAATCGAACTTCATAGGCGCGTCGCCCTCGTACACCGGAGTCCTCGCGGGATCGAGCGTCGCCGTCACATCGGTCCACCCCTGAGCGCTCAGCTCCCCCCCCGGCTGTTCGCGGGGGGCACACCCCGATACCACCAGGCTGAGCAACATCGTGAAGCCCAAACCCGCCACGCCGATGATCGTCTCGGCTACGGTCCACGTCTTCAGCGTCTGCTGGACGGTCATGTTGAAGAACTCCTTGATGAGCCAAAACCCCGAGTCGTTCACGTGCGAGAGCACCAGCGAGCCCGCGCCCGTCGCGAGCACCAAAAGCTCCGCGTGGCTTCCCGGTGTGACGGCTGCGATAGGAGCGACGATCCCGGCGCTCGTCGTCATCGCCACGGTCGCCGAGCCGGTGGCCACACGGATCAGCGCCGCCACGGTCCACGCGAGCAGGAGGGGCGAGGCGTGCGATCCCAGGGCCACGTCCGCAATCGCTTTCCCCACGCCGCTCTCCAGGAGCACCCTGTTGAATCCGCCGCCGGCCCCGATTACCAGGAGAATGGCGGCGGTCGGCCCGAGGCAGTCGCCCGCGAGCTTGAGGATCTGATCACGCGTGAAGTGCTGCCGGTATCCGAGCGACCAG
>JBGPOM010000048.1:0-9037 GCA_041488075.1 Gemmatimonadota bacterium | reverse complement strand
GAGCTGCTACGCCAGGCCCGCGCCGTGTCGGCCGAGGAGCTGGTCGGCCGCTTCCGCGCGTCCTACGGCGACCGGCGCCGCTACTTCGCGCTCCGGGCCCTCATGGACGATTTGATCGAGAAGGCCCGGTCGCTGAACCGGATCGCCGTGCGCGCCGCGGCAGGAGAAGCCGATCCCGAACGGGCGCGCGCCGACCTGGACCGCATCCAGCACGAGATGCAGGCGCTCGTCGTGGGGCTGCGTGAGGTGGCGGCGAAAGAGGGACGACTGGTCGGCTAAGAACCCTTGCGCTGCGGCTTGCCGGGTGGGTTGGCGCTCTGGAAGACATCGCGGTTCTTCGCGATGTAGTCCTTCCACTGCGGTGGGGTATCCTCTTCCGGGAAGATCGCGGTGACCGGACACTCGGGCTCGCAGGCGCCGCAGTCGATGCACTCGTCGGGGTGGATGTACAGCATGTCCTCGCCCTCGTAGATGCAGTCCACCGGACAGACATCCACGCAGGACCGGTCCTTCACATTGACGCACGGCTCTGCAATGATGTACGGCATGTGTCGCCAAACCTAGATTAGGGCGCACCCCAGTCAAGGGCCGGGATCCGCGTCATCGCACTGAGAATCACGACCAGCATCCCGTACTCCCACAACGTGCGGTAATCGCCCGCTCCCTCGTTCGGCGCGTCGCTTCCCCCCCAGGCTCGCCATATCGCGACGACGGTCAGTGGGAGCAGCAGTCCCTCGGCGGTCAGGAACCACATCCCGCCGAGCACCGCGGCCGCGATCCAGCGCTGGCGCCGGCTCAGCGCCTTGAAGGCGTGGCTGCCGTCCAGCTGCCAGACGGGGAGGAGGTTGAAGAGGTTGATCCACGCCCCCACCCGTGCAAGCCCTGCCCAGAAAGGCGCGGCGGTGGCGAGGTAGAGAACATAGGCGGCGAGCGCCGCTCCCAGGCCCCAGATCGGGCCCGCGAGGCCGACGCGCGCCTGGGCGACTGGCTCGTTCGGGTAGAAGCGGGCCCGAATCACTGCGCCCACTCCGGGGAGGAACATCGGCGCCGTCGCGGGGATGCCGAAGTGCCGCAGCATCGCGACGTGTCCCATCTCGTGCACGTAGATCGAACCGACCAACCCGGCCGCGAACTTCCAGCCCCACGCCGTCCAGTAAACGCCGAGCGAGAGCAACATCGAGAAGAACGTCGAGCCCTTGGTGAGGCCGAGCAGCAGCAGCTTGCCCTTCGTCAGGATGAAGGCGAGCGCGATCTTGAACTTCCAGAGGAAGAGCGCGATGGCGCCAGGGATGCCGGCCCGCTTGGCCCAGGCCGGCTTGTGTTGCGGCGCCGTGCTTGTCGCGGCGGGGTCCGCGCGACGGCTCAAGTCGGACAGCCTGGCGGAGACGGTTGCGAACTGACGCGAGTCGGGAGGAAGCAGCTCGAGTGCGCGACGCCACGCGGCGAGCGCGCCGCTCCAGTTTCCCGCCTGCGCGTCACGGTCGGCATCCGCCGCCAGACGCTGCAGCTCCTCGGCATTCACGAGGCGGTGGCAGGTGGGGCAGGCGAGTAGTGCCGGGGCGATTTCCGTCCCGCACTGTGGGCAACGTGTCACAGTTAGCCCCTCAGGCGGGAGCGGCCTGTCCCCCCGCACCCGCGCCGACCTGATACGGCCCGGTGATCCGGAGCTCGGCCTTCTTGTTGAGCTTCCAGGCTTCGTACAGCGCAAACCCGATGATGAGGATGCCGATGGCGTTCTGGAGGCCGGCCAGGAAGGGTGTGGCGTACAAGAAGCCGAGGAGCATCACGATCGCGATGGCAAACGCGCCAAGACCGGGGGGCTCAGTTGCCGCGGCCTTGGCGGATTCCTTTTTCACGAGGGAGTCCGGCTGCGCCGTGGCCTGGTCCGATACCTGGCCGGCCTTCGCGCGAATTCCTTGGATGATGAGTGGCACATAGGAGGACACGATCGCAGTGTAGGTGAGGAAGATGGCGAGGGCTTGATAGCGCCAGCCGCCGCGACCGTTGGAGCCCTTCCGCACGGCCCCCCCCACCACGAAGCCGACCACGACGGCCAAAATACCCCACTGGCTGTCGGTGAGTTTGAGAACCGCGTACCAGACGATCGAGCAGCCGATCATGGCGAGCAGCCCGAGGCCCAGCGCCTTGGCGAACCGCCCGGCCGACCCGCCCCGATTCCAGTCGTCCTCGACGATGCGGCGGCAGGACGCGCAAACAACCTTACCGTCTACTTCGAAGTAGCTGTCCGAAATCGGCCTCTGGCACGCGGCGCAGGTCGAACCAGCCTGGCCGTGAACTGGCTCGGCGCGATCGAACTGGAGCTCACCTTCATCGGCCACAGAACCCTCTCTGGTGAGGGGGGGCGGGCGGGGGGGGGGCGGGGGCGCGGCTCAATTCTTTGGGATGGTTGCTGCGGACGCAAGGCGAGTTGGAGATACTATTCGGTATCTGAGATACCGAAGAGTCTCCGCCTGCGGTCCTCCCGGCCGAACAAGTCGCGGTCCAGCCAAGCGCCCTCATCGGTTACGGCGCAGGGGGGCGTGTCGGCCGGAGCCGAATCCGGGCCGAGGCGCAGGAAGTCCACGGCGCGAGCCACGACGCCGGGATCCCGCACGATGTCGCGGTGTCCCAGCCCGCTGGTGGTCACGAGCTCAGCCCCCGGCCAAGCGGCCGCGATCGCGGCCCCCTCTTCCCAGGAGACATTCGCGTCGTCTCGGTCGTGCACGACGAGCAGGGGCGTGGCCAGGGTCGCGGCCATGCGAGGGACGTTCAAGTCCGACCAGCGGAACCTGATGCGAGCCTCGCTCCGCCGTCGCATCCTGGCCAACGCCGCGGGCCCGACGCCGAGCGCCCTGGCGAAGTCCACGGCGTAGCGTGCGGGATCTGCTGCCGGCGCGATGAAGACTGCGCGCTCGACGTGGAGACCCTCAGCCATGGCGAGGGCGCTGGCGGAGCCGCCCATGGAATGCGCGATGATGGCGAAGAGCGACCCCGCTTCATCCGCCACCGCCCGGAGGGCACGGGCCACTTGAGGCATGGAGCTGAGCTTCCCGTCCGACGCGCCGTGTCCGGGCGCGTCGAAAGTGACGACCGAGAACCCGCTCGCCAGGAGCGGTTCAACGAACGCTGCGGCGAGGCGGCCGGCGCGGCCACCCCATCCGTGGACCAGTGCGACGGCCGGGCCGCGCCCCCAGGCCCACGCGGCGACGCGCCCGCCGTCGACGCAGACGCGGAACGGGCGTCCCGTCGCGAGGACGGCGCGCACCGGGGGCGTAAGAGCGGTCCGCGGTGGCGTGAAAAAGAGCCGCTCGGCCAGGGCCGCGCCGAGCTCTGGCGCGGTATGCTCGAGAGCGCGCATGGCGGCGCGTGCCGCCCTGAGCTGAAGGCTCACGGGAGCAACGCCTGAAACGCGTGGCGCGCGCGCGCTTCAGCCTTCGGATCCCGGAGGAGTCGGTGTGCGTGATGGTAGGCGAGCATGACGCCGTAGAGATCGTGCGCGAACTGGTCGGCGTCGGCATCGACGGGGAAATGCCCTTCGTCGATTCCCTTGCGGAACGACGTCGCAATGACGCCGAGCCATTCCCGCTGCAACTGCTCCAGGCGGTCGCGCACGGGACCGGGTTGGTCGTCCAGCTCGGTGGCCGCCGCCACGAACAGGCAGCCGCCCAGCATCGGGCTCGAGCGTGCCCAGTCGAGCCAGCGCTCGAACAAGTTCCGCAGGCGCGGCTCTCCCCGTGGTTGCGCGAGCGCCGGTCGCACGACGGCCTCGACGAACCGCGCCGCGGCGTGCTCCAGCACCTGGATCTGAAGCGCTTCTTTGGAGCGGAAGTGGCCGAACAAGCCGCTCTTCGAGAGCTCAAGGTCTTCGGCGAGCGTGCCGATCGTGAGGCCCCCCAGCCCGACGCGGCTGGCGAGCGCGACTGCGCGCTCGAGGACCGCGTGACGGGTGACGGCGCCCTTGGTGGTGGTCATCGGCCTAAAAAAGCACGACCGTTCGTTTCTGTCAAGGGACTAGCCTTGCGGCAGTGATTCTGTCGGGTATCATGGATACTCATGGGAATCATGCGGCAGAAGCGAAAGGCGGAGACTCGGGTCCTCCTGGTCGAAGCGGGCCTCCAGGTCTTTGCGGAGCGCGGCTTGGAGCTCGCCACCTTGGACGACGTCGCGGCGACCGCTGGCTTCACAAAGGGTGCCATCTACCGGCAGTTCCCCTCCAAGGGGGCCTTCCTGCTCGCCCTGTTCGAGCAGTATGCGGCGGTCGCCCGGGCCGGCTCGGGGGCCCGCCGGGCGCTGTGGTTCATCCCCCTCACCATCCAGTTCGCCTCACAAGCGACGCGGGATCCGCTGCTCAGGCGCCGGTTCGCCATCGTGCTCGCCGAAGCGCCCGATGGCGGGTCGGCGGACGGCCAACTCCTGAAGGCCCTGGCACGGATATGGCCCGCCTCATAGACCTCAGCCACGACATCGAGCACGGGATGGTCACCTACCGGGGACTGCCGGCGCCCACGATCAGCGATTGGCTGTCGCGCGACTCGTCGGGCACCCGATACGCTCCCGGCACGACGTTTCAGATGGGCAAGATCGAGCTGCTCGCCAACACCGGTACCTACATCGACGCGCCATTCCACCGGTACGAGGGCGGTACCGACATCGCCGGCTATCCGCTCGAGGCCGTGGCCGATCTCGCGGGGCTCGTCGTGCGCGCCACGATGCGTTCGGGTCGCGCGCTTGACGCGGGGTGGTTTCGGGAGCACGACGTGCGCGGCAAGGCGGTGCTCGTGCACACCGGATGGGACGCGCATTGGCGCACCGAGACCTACTCCGCCGGGGAGCATCCCTTTTTGACTCGCGACGCGGCCGAGTACCTCGTCCGCGCGGGCGCGGCACTGGTGGGCATCGACTCCCTCAACATCGATGACGACAAGGACGGCACCCGGCCGGCGCACACGCTCCTGCTCGATGCCGGAATCCCCATCGTCGAACACATGACGAACCTCGCCGCACTGCCCGACGCCGGATTTCGATTCTTCGCGGTGCCGCCCAAGGTGAAAGGCATGGGCAGTTTCCCCGTGCGGGCGTTCGCGCGGGTAGGTGACTCGCGCTAGGTTTTCACATTCGATCTCACCCGGAGCACCGATGGCCGTCCGTTCCCGTCTCTTCGTCGCCGCTCTTCTCCTCATGCCCGGCGTCCTCGCGGGCCAGCGCACCCAGAAGCCCGCACTGCACGGGCGCCATTGGGTGGCGATCACGGGCAAACCGCTCGCGGCGACCGCGGGAGCCATGATGTTTCAGAAGGGCGGCAATCCCGTCGATGCCGCATGCGCGATGCTCGCCGCCGTCACGACGATGTGGGACGTCCTGTCGTGGGGTGGTGAGACACAGGCGCTGATCTACAATCCGCGGACCAAGAAAGTCATCGCAATCAACGCCCTGGGCGTTGCGCCGACAGGTGCCACGCCGGAGTTCTATCGCGCCAAGGGTATGCAGTTCCCCCCCGAGTACGGCCCCCTCGCAGCGATCACGCCCGGCACGCCGGGTGGCCTCATGACGATGCTCGCCGAGTACGGAACCCTGAGCTTGCGCGACGTGCTCGAGCCGGCGATCCGGATGGCCGACGGCTACCCGATCGAAGAAGAGACGGCGAACTCGATCGAGCGGAACAAGCGCTGGCTCAAGCAGTGGCGCTACTCGCGCGCCGTGATGCTGCCGCATGCCGGCGAAGCGCGTGAGGCGCCGGAGGCGGGAGAGATCTTCCGCCAGCCCGATCTCGCGGCGACGCTCCGCAAGCTGGTCGACGCCGAGCAGCGGGCGCTGCGCCAGGGCAAGAGCCGGCGCGACGCGATCTACGCCGCGTACGATCGCTTCTACAAGGGCGACATCGCGCAGGAATTCGTCCGCGGATTCCAGGAAGAGGGCGGGCTCATCACGCTGCAGGATCTCGCGGGCTGGAGAGTGAAGATCGAGGAACCGGTCATGACGACCTACCGCGGGATCGATGTCTACAAGCTGCAGACGTGGACGCAGGGTCCCGCGATGCTCCAGGCCTTGAACATTCTCGAGAACTTCGATCTCAAGGCGATGGGCTACAACAGCACGCGCTACATCCACACCCTGTATCAGGCGATGAGCCTGGCGTTCGCCGACCGGGACTTCTACTACGGCGACCCTGCGTTCCCACCGGAGGAGCCGATCCGTGGGTTGCTCTCCAAGGACTACGCGCGGCAGCGGGCGCAGCTGATCAATCCCGACCGTAACGATCCGGCCATCAAGCCGGGCGATCCCTATCCCTTCCAGGGTGGGACGAATCCATACCTGAACCTGCTGCGCCGCTGGCCCGTCCCGGCGCGCCCTGCGGCGACGTCGGAAGGCGCAACGCCGACGGAGCAAGCGGCGCTGGCGGCGTTCGACGAAGCGTTCACGCGCGGCACGACGTCGATCGAGGCGGCGGACACATCGGGTTGGGTCGTGTCGATCACGCCTTCAGGGGGATGGATCCCCGCGGTGATCGCGGGCCGCACAGGCATCGGCGTCAGCCAGCGAGCGCAACAGTTCGTGGTGGATTCCGCGGACAATCCGTTTAACGTGATCGCGCCGGGACAACGGCCGCGGGTCACGCTCACGCCGAGCTTGGCGCTGAAGGACGGCAAGCCGTTCCTGGCGTTCGCGGTGCAGGGCGGGGACACGCAGGATCAGAACCTGCTGCAGTGCTTCCTCAACATGGTCGAGTTCGGGATGGACGTGCAGCAGGCGGTCGAGGCGGCGAACATCACGAGCTACCAGATGCGGAACTCGTTCGACCAACACGAGTCGCAGCCGGGCCGGCTCACGCTGCGCGACGACACGCCCCCCTGGATCCGGCACGAGCTGCGCAGCATGGGGTACCGGCTCGAATTCGACGACCGGACCTCAGGACCGATCAATGCGATCTTCTTCGACTGGAAGCACGGGTCGTTCTGGGGTGGGTCGTCAAACCACGGCGAAGACTACGGGATCGCGTGGTGACAGTATCCCGGCACTAACCCGTCAGTCGACAGGCAGCGCCTCGCGTTCGTCCTGATTCTGTGGGCCTTTCCGAGGCTATGACGTTTGGTGCGGATAGCCTTACCGTGCAGTGCACTGTCTCGCACGTTTGAAGCTGTGCCGCCGCACATTCGCTTTCGCCCCTCGCACCTCCTCACCGCGGCCGCGCTTGGCCGCCGCCGCGTTCGTAGCGTGCGAGTCACCGTTCGAGCCACGCGGTGAGGGTGAGCGCGTACCGATCGGGTTCGAAATCACCGACGATGTAGGTGGCGATACGGTGGCGCGCTATTCCTTCGTGGCAGAGGCCGGCGGCGCGTACGCCGTGTTCCTCGACGCCATCGACGGCACCGTGCAGCTGAATGTCATAGACTCCACGCACCAGTACTCGGTCGCGTTCCTCGTGTCGGGTCCCACCTCACCTCCCCTGTACCAGAACCCCACTTCGACTTTTTCGGGAGCGGCGGGGGATGTGTACCAGTTGCGGGTCACCGCCTTCCCGGGCGGCACCCACGCGCGGTTCCGGTTCGTCGTCTACCGCATCAACACAGCGCCCGAGTTGCTGTCCGACGTCTTCGCGTTCGGCGACACGGTCACCGGAGAGACGATCGACCCGATGGTGGATCTGGATAGCTTCCATGCTCACGGTGTCGCGGGGCAGGAAATCGTGGCGGTCGTGGAGCCGCAGGGACCCGCTGGGTCAGGATCGGTTGGCCTCAGCGTGATCGACCAGTCAGCGAATGTGTTCCTTGGCTTCGTCGTCGCCGATGCGGGCACCACGAATCGATTGACAACCGGCCGGATGCGACTCGAGGGAACGCACGACTACCTGTTCGGATTCGGTTCCGTTACGAGCAACCAGTATCCACGGTACCGCGGGCCCGCGTGACTGTCTATTCGGGCCAGGATGGGCACTTGCTCGACGAGGTTGGGCCCTACCGCTTCGCTATCGTCACCGTCCCAGCGGGCCCGGAGACGGCACCTGTCGCCCTGGCGCCCGGGGACTCCGTCACCACCGAACGCATCGACGGACCAGAGGACGTAGACGAATTCATCTTGAGGGGGAGCCCGAATCAGGAGTTCGCAGTCTTTCTGCACGCCGGCGAGACGCAGGGCCTGACCGTCGTCGTGTACGACACAGCGACGGGCGACATGCTGGACGCGACGCCGAGCTTCGTCGCACGCGAGTCCACCGGTCGCTTTCGCCTCCCCAGCTCCGGCGTCGCTGGGGTCCGCCTCTACTCGCCCCGACCCTGTCCAGCTGCAATCGTTGCGGAATTCCTATCCTGTGGCACCGGAGGTGTCGGGTCCTACTTCGTCCTGGCCTTTCCCATCGATCGCGCGCCCGAAAGTGCCTCGCCCGGGGTGGTCGTCGGGGACACGGTCGACGGTGAAGCGATCAACCCGGCTGGCGATGTCGACGAGTTCACCGTGACCGCAGTGCAGGGTCAGACCCTCATCGCTTACCTGCAAACGCCACTCGGCGCCGCGGGCCTCGAGGGCATCGTACTACGGGTAGTCGACCTGACATCCGGCGCGGTTCTGGGATCCGTGACCAGCGACGACGCGACGCCCAACTTGGAGGACAGATCCACCGGACCGATCGTGCTGCCGTACACCGGCGCCTATACGATCCGTGTGGAGGGTGGCTCCGACCGTTCTGTCGCCGGCCCCTATCGCTTCAAGGTGGTCCTGCAGTAGGACTTACCGGAACAGCACGGCGTACGGCTCGATGCTGCCCCGGTCCACCACGAGGTGCTGGTAGCCCGTCTGCGGCCCACCGGTCCGTACGAAACTGTCGCCCGGACCGCCCGACTTCACGTCGGCGCGATAGCGCTCGTGGAGGTACTGGCTCAGCTCGAGCGCCGTGATCCCCGGCTCGCCATCGTCGTCGGCGAGCCGGCCGCCCACCGCCTCTGCGATGAACTCGGCGAGGTAGCCGCCCGCCCGGAACTTCACCGCCACACCCGACGTCACATCCTCCTCGGATGAGAACAGCCCCATCCGTCCCGGCGCCGAG
>JBGPOM010000047.1:0-9042 GCA_041488075.1 Gemmatimonadota bacterium | reverse complement strand
CGATCGACGGCGTGGGCGAGTGGGCAACGGCCTCCCTCGGCGTAGGGCGCGGCAACGATATCCAGCTCTTGCGCGAGCTGCACTGGCCCGACTCGCTGGGGCTGCTGTATTCGGCCTTCACCTACTTCACGGGGTTCAAGGTGAACTCCGGCGAATACAAGGTCATGGGGCTGGCGCCCTATGGCGAACCCAAGTACGTCGACGCGATCTACCGCGAGCTGATCGAGCTGCGCGACGACGGGTCCTTCCGGCTCAATCAGGAATACTTCAACTACCTGTCGGGCCTGACGATGACCAATGGGGCCTTTTCGCGGCTGTTCGGCGGCCCGCCGCGCGTCCCGGAGTCGAAGCTCACGCAGCGCGAAATGGACCTCGCCCGCTCGGTGCAGGTCGTGTGCGAAGAGATCATCATGCGGATGGCCCGCACGGTGCACCGGGAGACGGGGTTGGACAATCTCTGCCTCGCAGGGGGCGTCGCGCTCAACTGCGTGGCGAACGGGCGTCTGCTGCGCGAGGGACCGTTCAAGGAGTTGTGGATTCAGCCCGCCGCAGGTGACGCGGGGGGAGCGCTCGGCGTCGCGCAGCTCATCTGGCACCGCCACTGCGGCAAGCCGCGCCGCGTCACACCCGGCACGGACAGCATGCACGGCGCCTACCTGGGCCCTGCATTCTCGCCCGACGAGATCGAGCACACGCTGCGCGCGAACGGCGCCGTCTACGAACGCGTCGAACGCGACGCCCTGCTCGGGCGCGTAGCGCAGCTGCTGGCCGAGGAGAAGGTGGTTGGCTGGTTCGACGGCCGCATGGAGTTCGGGCCGCGGGCGCTCGGCGCGCGCAGCATTCTGGGCGATCCGCGCAGCCCCCGCATGCAGGCGCAGATGAACCTGAAGATCAAGTTCCGTGAGGGGTTCCGCCCGTTCGCGCCCAGCGTGCTGCGCGAGCGCGTGCAGGATTACTTCGAGATGGATGGCGCGTCGCCCTACATGCTGCTCGTGGCACCGGTCAAGCGCGAGCGGCAGATCCCCATGACGGCCAACCAACAAGAACTGTGGGGCATCGATCAGCTCAACGTCGTCCGCTCCGACATTCCCGCCGTCACGCATATCGACTACTCGGCGCGCATCCAAACAGTGGATCGCGAGACCAATCCGAACTACTACGACCTGATCGCGGAGTTCGAGCGACGCACCGGCTGCGCGGTCCTCATCAACACGTCGTTTAACGTGCGCGGCGAGCCGATCGTCTGCACGCCCGCCGACGCGTACCAGTGCTTCATGCGTACGCAGATCGATCATCTCGTGCTGGGCCCCTTCCTGCTGGACAAGGCGGCGCAGCCCGACTGGAAGGAGACGGCGGATTGGCAACAGCAATTCCAGCTCGACTGACCGTCGCGGAGGGACGGCGCTTCGGCCTGACGGTCGGGGGCGCGCTCCTCGTGATCGCCGGGCTCGCGGTGCCCAGCCGGCTCGGCCCGGTGGTGCGGGCCTGGATGGGCTTCGCGCGCCGGCTGTCGCGCGTCACGACGCCGATCCTCCTGAGCGTGATCTACTTTGTCGTGCTCACGCCCACCGGCCTGGTGATGCGGCTGTTCGGGCGCCGTCCGCTGATCCGCCCGCCCTCGGACCCCAGTTTCTGGGTCCCCCGGCCCGCCAATGCCCGGCAGCGCGCCGACATGGAACATCAATTCTAGGAGGCTAGCGAATGAGCCGTCGCACCGTCGTGCTGGAACTGTGGACGTTCATGCGCATCCGCAAGAAGTGGTGGCTGCTCCCGCTGGTCGCCGTGATGCTGATCGTGGCCGGAATGTTGTTTCTGGCTCAGGGATCGGCATTGGCCCCCTTCATCTATTCGATCTTCTAAGGGACGCCGTGCGGGAAGTCGTGATGAAGGTCGCGCTGGCGCTGGGCAGCACGCTCGTAGCGCTGACACTCAGTCTGGGAGTAGGAGAGGCCGTGCTCCGGGGCGTGGCACCGGAAAGGGGGGGAAGGAGCACCGCCTATCGGGCATGGACGCCGTATCGCCGGATGACTTTCCGCCTGCCGCCCGGGCGCGCTCCGGGAATTGGGGCCCAGTCCCAGTTTGCCGTGAATGCCGACGGCATTCGTGGGGACACCTTCACGACGGAGCAACACTACCGCATTCTGGCCGTGGGCGGCAGCACGACCGAGTGCCTGCTGCTCGACGATTCGCTGGCCTGGCCCCACTTGTTGCAGGACGCCCTCAATCAGCGGGTCGCGGGCGAGCAGGTCTGGGTGGGCAACGTGGGACGCAGCGGCCTCCGGGCCGCCCACCACGCGCTCCACGTGAAGTATCTCCTCCCCGAGTATCCCCGCATCGACGCGATCATCGTGCTGGTGGGGATCAACGACTTCCAAAACCGGCTGGGACGCGACGGCCAGGGGTCCGCCGACCCCGCACTGCTCATGCAGATGGCGTTTGACGAGCTGCCCGCACGCTATCGACCCGGCCCCTTCTACAAGCGCACGGAGATCTGGCGGCGCCTGCGGACGCTCAAATCGTTGATCGCAAGGCGAGGCCACGTCCAGGATGACAACGGGGACAACCTCGTCAACTGGCGTCGCCACCGGCAGACGGCCGCTCGGATACGCGACTCGCTGCCGGATGTCGAACCCGCCCTGGTTGAGTACAGACGCGACCTCAACGCCATCATCGACGAAGCGGCCCGGTTCAAGACGCGCGTCATCCTGCTCACGCAGCCGGTGATGTGGAGACCCGGGCTACCGCCCGGGTTGCACAAGCTGCTGTGGCTGGGCGGGGTCGGCGACTTTCAGGCCGAGCCGGGGAAGGACTACTACTCGGTGGCAGCGCTGGCGCGGGGAATGGACCGGTACAACCGGACGCTGCTCGAAGTATGCCGGGACCGCGGAGTGGAATGCGTCGATCTCGCCGCGGCCGTTCCCAAGGATACGACCGCGTTCTACGACGATGCCCACTTCAATGCACCGGGAGCGCGGAAGGTCGCGGCGATCGTCGCGACCTATCTCCTCACTCACGGCACGCTGGGGGGTCTCGTGTCGCCGCCGGCCACCGCCACCGCGTGGTCACAAGCGCCGGGCCACACGCCCCGGTGATCCCCAGCGGGGCCCTGCCCCTGCACTGTGGCAGAGGTGTTACAGCCGCCGCGCACTCCTCGAGGGGTCCGTCTATCGGGGTGGCCGCCGGCACGAGCACGCAACTTGCCCTCGTCACGGCGGATGGCGCATATCGCGCGGAGGTGGATGAATGCGGAGAGGGAGAACCAGTCAGTGAAAGTGCTGGGGATCAATGACGGCCACAATGCTGCCGCGTGCCTGTACGAGAACGGTCGGGTGGTGGCGGCCGTGCAGGAGGAACGCCTCCGCCGGGTGAAGAACTGGGCCGGACTGCCCATGCAGGCCGTCCGGAAGGTCCTCGAAATGACCGGGACCTCGCCAGGTGAGATCGACTTCGTGGCGATGAACGGGCACTACGTGGCTTTCCCGATGACGCGCGAAGCGCTCATGCACGAGTACCGGACCATCAACGATTTCGGCGTGACGCTGCGCCGCTGGCTGCGGCGGGCTGTAAAGCGCGCCGCCGAGCTGACGCCGCTGTACCGGATGTACCGGGCCCGCCGCCAGACCGCCCGCGTGCGCCCACTCGTCGAAGCGGGCATTCCCAGGGATCGGATCAAGTTCGTCGATCACCACACGGCGCATGCGGCGGCCGCCTACTACGGATGGGCGAACTTCAAGGACGAGGTCCTGCTGCTCACGTGCGACGGGGCCGGCGACGGCGTCTGCGCCACGGTCAACGTCGCGCGCGGCGGAACGATCACCCGCCTCCACGAGATCGGGCAGGCCGACTCGATCGGCAACATCTACGCGATGGTGACCTACCTGATGGGCATGGTGCCGCTCGAGCATGAGTACAAGCTCATGGGGCTCGCGCCCTACGCCGATCCCAAGGGCGCGGACAGCGTGTTCCAGGAGCTCAAGAAGCTCATTCGCTTCAATCCCACGAATCCGTTGGTGTGGGAACGGGGACCCGGCTGCCCCGAGACCTACTGTTCGTACCGGTTCTTCAAGAACCTGCTCGAGCGCAAGCGGTTCGACTGGGTCGCGGGTGGGGTTCAGAAATTCAGCGAGTACATGCTGACCGAGTGGGTGCGCTCGTGCGTGAAGGCGACGGGGATCCGGCGTCTGGCGCTCGGCGGCGGCGTCTTCATGAACGTGAAGGTCAACAAGCTCATCATGGAGCTGCCCGAGGTCGACGAGCTGTTCGTCTACCCCACCTGCGGGGACGAGACGAACGCGATGGGCGCGGCGTACGCCGTGTACGCGGAACAGGCAGGGGTTGAGAGTATGGCCCCGCTCCGCGACGTCTACTGGGGGCCCGAGTTCACCGACGACGACGTCGAGGCTGCGCTGCGGCGATTCGCCTTCCAAACGCCCGTGCACTACGAGCGGATCAACCCGATCGAGCCGCGGGTGGCGGCGCTGCTCGCCGAAGGCAAAGTCGTCGCCCGGTTCAAGGGAAAGGAAGAGTTCGGTGCCCGCGCGCTGGGGAACCGCTCGATCCTCGCGAATCCGTCGGATCCAGCGGTCATCCGCGAGATCAACGAGGCGATCAAGGCCAGAGATTTCTGGATGCCGTTCGCCGCATCGATCCTCGCGGAGCGCAATCCCGACTATCTCGTGAACCCCAAGGGCATCCGCCCGCCCTACATGATCCTGTCGTTCGACACGACCGCCCGGTGGACCGAGATCCGCGCGGGCATCCATCCGTTCGACCGGACCGTGCGCCCGCAGGAAGTGTCCGCCGACTGGAATCCCTCCTATCACGCCCTGCTGCGCGAGTTCGAGCGGCTCACCGGCATCGGCGGCGTGCTGAACACGTCGTTCAACCTCCACGGGTATCCCATCGTGAGCCGGCCCGAGGACGCGCTCGACGTATTCGACCGCTCAGGCCTCACCCGCCTGGCCATCGGCAACTGGCTCGTCTGCAAGCAGTGAGTCTGATCGCCCCGATCCGTCCCTGGCGCGGTCTCGTCGAGCAGATCTGGTGGGCGGCGGCCGCGCAGCAGAAGGAGCTGTGGGGTTTCCGCTTCGATTATCCGGTGGACCCGGTGCCCGCAGCGGGCCCCAGGAGCTCGCTGCACTACTACGTGTACAGCGATCGCCTCTTCTTCGATGCCATGGAGCCGGACGCCGACGGGATTCCGGTGCACCGCTCCCGGCACTTCCGCACCTACAATCCGGCGTATGTCGCGTGGTACGGGCTGGTGAGCCTGGAGCGCTGGCTGCGTGGGGACGACGCGGGCGGGCGTACCGCGTTCCTCCGGCATGTGGTGTGGCTCCGTACGCATGCCGTCGAGCGCGCCGACGGCAGCGCCGTGTGGTCGTACACGTTCGACTGGCTGGAGGGGACATGCCCGCTCAAGGCGCCATGGATCTCCGCGATGTCCCAGGGGCTAGCCATCAGCTGCCTCGTGCGCGCTCATCGGATCGCTCCGGACCCGCGGCTCCTGGAGCTGAGCCACCGCGCGGCTCGGGTGTTCGCGCAGCCCATCGAGGACGGCGGCGTCCGCACGGAAGAGGCCGGGCACGTGATGTACGAAGAGTATCCCGGCCTGCCTTTGCCGCGGGTGCTGGACGGCTATCTCTTCGGCCTCCTCGGCCTCTACGACCTGTTCGTGGAAACGGCGAGCCCCCGGATCTCCCAGCTCTTCGCCGAGGGCATTGAAGGGCTGACGCACGGCATTCGCTTCTGGGATTACCGCGGGAAGTGGAGCTGGTATGGGTCGCACGGCTATCTCTGCCCGCCGCAATACAACAAGCTCAATTGCGCCCTGCTCGCAGCGCTGGCGTCGGTGGCCGGCGTCCCGACGCTGCAGCGGTACGCCGAGGCCTGGACGCCGCGGCGCCTCTCGCCCCTGGAGCGGGCCGAAGTCTATCTGGTCTTCTTGTTCACGAAGAACCGGTCGCGGCTGAGGCACCTCCTGCGTCGCCGGGCTTGAGCCGCTCCTTGAGGGCTGCCCAGTACTCCAGCCGCTTCGCGACGTCCTTCTCGTAGCCGAATTCGCCCGGCTCGTACCACTTCGCTCCCCGTAACACGTCGGGCAAGTACTCCTGCGGCACGTAGGCCTGCTCGAAGTCGTGCGCGTACTGGTAGTCCGCCCCGTACCCGAGGTCTTTCATGAGCCCGGTCGGCGCGTTGCGGATGTGCAACGGCACCGGCTCCGCCGGGTGCTCTTCCGCCGCTGCGCACGCCCGCCCGAACGCCACATACGCCCGGTTCGACTTGGGTGCGGTCGCCAGGTAGATCGTCGCCTCCGCGAGCGCGAGCTCTCCCTCCGGACTGCCGAGGAAGTGATACGCGTCCTTGGCGGCGAGCGCCACGCTCAGGGCGCGCGGATCGGCGAGCCCGACGTCCTCGGAGGCGATGCGCACGAGGCGCCGCGCCAGGTAGAGCGGATCCTCGCCCCCCGCGAGCATCCGCGCCAACCAGTAGAGCGCCCCCTCGACATCCGAGCCGCGCACCGCCTTGTGGAGCGCCGAGATCAGGTTGAAGTGCTGCTCGCCGGACTTGTCGTACGTCGGGAGCGGCCTCTCGAGGACCTGAATCACCACGTCGCGGGGCGTGGGGCGCGGGGCGTGGGACGTCGCCAGATGTTTCTGCAACGCCTCGACCGTGTTGAGGGCTCGGCGGGCGTCGCCCTGGGCGTGGCGGACCAGGGCGTCCAGCGCGTCCTCGGTCAGCTCCACGCCCAACGCCCCGCGCCCCACGCCCCCGGCTTCCAGCGCGCGCCCAATCACCGTCCTGATGTGCTCATCCGTCAGCGGCTCCAGCACGAACACCCGAGTCCGCGATAGCAGTGCGCTCGTCAGCTCGAAGCTCGGGTTCTCCGTCGTCGCGCCGATCAGCGTGATGATCCCGTTCTCGACCCAGGGGAGGAAGGCGTCCTGCTGCGCGCGGTTGAAGCGGTGGATTTCATCACAGAACAGAATCGTTCCCTGCCCCTGGTACTTGAGCCGCTCCTCGGCCTCCTTGATGATCTCGCGCACGCGCGCCACCCCTTCGGTGACCGCGGAGAAGGGCTCGAAGTGCCGCTCGGTGTAGTTGGCAATGATCTTGGCGAGGGTCGTCTTGCCCGAGCCGGGGGGGCCCCAGAAGATGCACGAGCCGATGTCGCCCCGGCGGATCAGGTCGCCCAGGGCCTTCCCGGGCCCGAGCAGGTGCTCCTGGCCGAGGAACTGATCGAGGGTGCGGGGGCGCATCCGGGCGGCGAGGGGCTCGGTCGAGCCCTGGAAGAGCGTGGGCTCGGTCACGACACGCGGTCGAGCAGCATCTTGGTCAAGAAGAATACCGCAGAGCCCGCAAAGAACGCCGCGGGAAGCTTCCAGCCTCGCTTCCCCTGAAACTCCGGCACGAGATTCGATGCGGCGACGTACAGCGTCACCCCCGCTGAGAGGGCCAGGCCGTGCCGCACGAGGAAGCCGACCTGATCGGTGAGCAGCACGCCCACCAGGGTGGCGGCGCCGAGCAAGGCGGCCGCCGCGACGGCCTGGCGGTCCGACCGCCCGCCGGCCACCACGAGACTCGAGATCGTCACGCCCTCGGGCAGCTTGTGCAGGAAGATCGCGACGAACACCATCACGCCAAGATCGGGGCGCACCAGGAACGCGCTCGCGATCGCCACACCGTCGAAGAAGGTGTGCAGCAAGAGCCCCACGAGCGCCGACGTACCGGCGACGGACGTCACGGCGTGCGTCTCCTCCCCGAAGTGGAAGTGCGGCGTCAGGGTGTGCTGGGTGAGATGGACGGCGAGGTAGCCGGCGAGCACCAACGCGGGCGCGATGGGGCCGCTCTTCACGAGCGCCGCAGGGAGCAGCTCGACGATCGCGACGGCGAGCATGAACCCCGCGCCGAACGCCACGAAGTGCTCGATCAGCTTGAGCCCGACGGCGGCGCGGCGCGTGACGGCGAGAGCGCCGAGCACGTTGCCCAGCGCCGCGACGAGCGCGTACAGCAAGGCGCTAGACACGGGAGAGGAGGTACTCCCGCGTGTTGCGGGCTGGGTCCTCGAGCACGTCGGCGAGCAAGCGCTGCAGCGTCTCGCCCACGTCGGGCCCGGGGCGCACGCCGGCGGCGATGAGATCGTCGCCTTTCACCGCGAGGTCCTTGAGCGCGAGCGGCGGGTTCGTCGCGCGCACGCGGGCGACCATCTTCGCCACGCCGTCCGGCGCCAACATCAACAGATCCTCAACGTACTCCCCCACCTGCGACAACCAGCGTCGCACCGCGACCGCGTTCTTGGGGTCGGGGTACTGCGCGCGCCACGCACCGATCGCGCGCCCCCGCTCGATGTCCTTGTTCGAGCACTTGAGCCTGGTGAGCAGCGATGCGGGGTCTTTCGCGAGATAGGCGCTGACGAGGACGGGATCGCGCGGCAGCTTGTCGAGGACTCTCCCGTCTCCCGCCTCCCGAATCTCCGGCAGCCAGATCCGCGCCGCGCCCACGTCCATCCACAGGGCCAGCAGCTTCGAGACCTTCCTGGCCGTCTCGATGCCCTTGAACCACTCCTCCCGCACCCGCTCGGCCGACAGCTGGCCCAGCCCCTGCGCGTTGGCCTTCGCGGCCTCGAGCGTCCTGGGATGGATGCGGAACTCGAAGCGCGCGCTGAAGCGCAGCGCCCGCAGGATCCGCAGGTAATCCTCCTGGAAGCGCCAGTTCGGGTCACCCACCGAGCGGATCAGCTTCTTCGCGAGATCGGCCTGGCCCTCGAACGGATCGCGCCACTCGTGCTTCAGTGGATGGTAGGCGATCGCGTTGATCGTGAAGTCGCGGCGCGCCAGGTCGTCCATCAGCGACACCCCGAACTCGACGACGGCGTGCCGGCCGTCGGTCGTGATGTCCTTGCGAAAGGTGGTGACCTCGTGCGGCTGGTTGTTCGTGTCGAGCACCGCCACCGTGCCGTGCTCGATCCCCACGGGCACCGTGCGCTTGAACAGCTTCTGGACTTCGGTGGGCGGCGCGGCGGTCGTCAGGTCGAAGTCGTTG
>JBGPOM010000046.1:0-9046 GCA_041488075.1 Gemmatimonadota bacterium | reverse complement strand
CTATCGCACCGGGCTCTTTCCCCGTCCTCGCGATCGGCGACTCGCTCACCGCGCGGGGCGCAGCGGTGGCGCTCCGGTACATGAAGGGCGATGTGGCACACGGTCTCGCGCTCGATAGCGGCGCGGTAGAGCTGACCGCCGCCCGCGAATCGCTCGCCGCCCGCGTGCGCGGCTCGGGGCTCGAGAGCGCCGTACGGATCGCGCTCGACGCGGCGTTCACGGGACTGCCCCTCGGCGCCGATACCGTGCCGTGCCGGTTCCTGCCGTGACGGTCCGCATCGGGATCATCGGGTCGGGCTTTGCGCGCCGGGTGCAACTCCCGGCGCTCGCGTTCGTGCCGGGGACACGCGCCACGGCGGTCGCCAGCGGCCACCGCGCCAACGCCGAGGCAGTGGCGCGCGAGTTCGGCGTGCCTCGCGTCTTTGACGACGGCGTAGAGCTGGCGCGGAGCCCCGACGTCGATCTCGTCATCGTCTCCTCGACGCCGGATTCGCACGCGCGCTACGCGATCGCGGCGCTCGAAGCGGGGAAGCACGTGCTGTGCGAGAAGCCGATGGCGCTCGACGCGTTCGAGGCATCGCAGATGCTGGCGGCCGCCGGGCAGCGTCCCGACCGCCTGGCCTGGGTCGATCACGAGCTGCGCTACGAGCCGAATCGCCGCCGGGCGCGCGAGCTGATCCGGAGCGGCGCGATCGGCGATGTGCGCCACCTCGAGCTGTCGCTCAAGCCCTACCTGCGCGGTGACGGCCGCCCGCAGGCGTCGGACGCGCCCTGGACGTGGTGGTTCGACGGCGCCCGCGGCGGCGGCATCCTGGGCGCGGTGGGCTCCCATCTGATCGACCTGTGCCGCTTCTGGACGGGGAGCGAGGTGGCGTACGTCGCCGGCCTCGTCGAGACATTCGTGCCGGAACGGCGCGACGAGAGCGGCGCCGCGCGGCCGGTCACCGCTGACGATTTCACGAGCAGCGTGCTGCGGATGACGAGCGGGGCCGTCGCCACCGTCACGTTGAGCACCGTGGCGCACCACGGCCCGGGCCATGTCGCGCAGGTGACGGGTAGCGAGGGCACGCTCGTGCTCACCGGCGAGACGAAACTCGAGCTGGGGAAGGCGGGTGGGCGGGAGGGGGGGCCCCTCGAGGACGTCTCCGCCCCCGACGATCTGTGGGAGAAGACGAAGCCGAACAACATGTGGGCGCGGTCGTTCGTGCGGTTGCTGCGCGACATGGTGCGGGTGATCGGGGGGGGGGGGGGCGGCGCGGCGGCCGAGGGAGAGCCCGCCACGTTCCGCGACGGCTGGCAGGTGCAGCGCGTGCTCGATGCCGTGCGCGGTGGCCGGGGCGTGCGGTTAGATTGAAGGCCACCGTGGAACAGACCTATTTCCGGAAGGGCTTCGGCCTGCGGGGCGCCATCGAAGGCATCCTGACCGCCGACTATCACAGCCGGGTAGTGGACGCCATCCGCGCGGCGGGGTACGCCCTGCAGGTCGGCGACCTGACCTTCCGGCTGGCGGGGGAGTTCGGGTTCTGTTACGGGGTGGACCGCGCGGTGGAGTATGCATACGAGACGCGCACCAAGTTCCCCGGCAAGCGCACCTTCCTCGTCGGCGAGATCATCCACAATCCCCACGTGAACCACAAGCTCGAGGCGATGGGGGTGCAGTTCCTGCACCGGCCCGACGGAGGCGAGTTCGATTTCGGCGCCGTGACTCCCGAAGACGTGGTGATCCTCCCTGCCTTCGGCGTCACGGTGAAGGACTTCGAGCGCCTGCGGGCCGTCGGGTGCGTGCTCGTGGACACGACGTGCGGATCGGTGCTGAATGTGTGGAAGCGGGTCGAGGCGTACGCGCGGGACGGCTTCACGGCGCTGGTCCACGGCAAGAATTCCCACGAAGAGACGAAGGCCACGTCGAGCCAGGTGACAAAGCACGCCGGCGGCAAGTATGTCGTGGTGCGGGACATGACTGAGGCGCGCGTGGTGTGTGACTACATCGAAGGGCGGGGGACGAAGGACGGATTCCTCGAGCGGTTCGCCGAGAAGATGTCGCCCGGGTTCGACCCCGACCGGGACCTCGAGCGGGTGGGCGTCGCGAATCAGACGACGATGCTGTCGGGGGAGTCTCTCGCGATCGCCGCCGAGATCGGGAAGAGCATGGCGCGGCGGTGGGGCGAGGGGTCGCTCGCGCAGCATTTCCGCACGTTCGACACGATTTGCTCGGCGACGCAGGAGCGGCAGGACGCGGTCCTGAAGCTCATCGCGGAGCCGCTGGATCTGATGGTCGTGATCGGCGGCTACAACTCGAGCAATACGACGCATCTGGCGGCGATCTGCCAGCAGAAGGTGCCGACCTACCACATCGCCGACGCGACGTGCATCGATCCCGAGACGGGCGCCATCCGGCATCGGCCCGTGGGCGCGTACGACGAAGTGCGGCAAGACCGGTGGCTGCCGGAGGGGCCGGTGACGATCGGGGTCACGGCGGGCGCCTCCACCCCGAACAACAAGATCGGGGAAACAATCGAGCGGATCGCCGCGCAGCGTGGCGTGTCGCTCGAGGCGGTGCTGGGGTGAGATGAGCTTCCATCCGGCCGTCGAGCGCTGGTTCGCGAGCCGGTTCTCGGGGCCCACGGAGCCGCAGCGCCGCGCCTGGCCGGTGATTCAGGCGGGTGGCGACGTGCTGATCGCCGCGCCGACCGGTTCGGGCAAGACCTTCGCCGCCTTTCTCTCCGCCATCGACTCGCTGGTGCGCCAGGGCCTGGACGGCGCGCTGCGGGACGAGACGCAGGTCCTCTATGTCTCGCCCTTGAAGGCCCTTTCGAACGACGTGCAAAAGAACCTCGCCGAGCCGCTGGCGGAGATCCGCGCGGCGCTCGCGGCGCAGGGCCTCCCCGACGTCGCAGTGCGCACGCTGGTGCGGACCGGCGATACGCCCCAGGCGGACCGCCAGGCGATGCTCAAGCAGCCGCCCCACATCCTCGTCACGACGCCGGAGTCGCTGTACCTGATCCTCACGTCGGAGCGGGCGCGCGAGATGCTGCGCACGGTGCGGACGGTCATCGTCGACGAGATCCACGCCGTCGCCCGCGACAAGCGGGGGAGCCACCTGGCGCTGTCGCTGGCGCGGCTCGATGCGCTCGTGGGCAAGCGTCCCCAACGGGTCGGCCTGTCGGCGACGCAGAAGCCGATCGACGAGATCGCCCGGTTCCTCGTCGGCAGCGCCGCGCCGGCTCCCCAGATCGTGGACTCCGGCCATACGCGCGCGCTCGACCTCGCGATCCAGATCCCCCCCTCGCCGCTCGAGGCGGTGATGGCGGCGGAAGTGTGGGAGGAGGTGCATGCCCGCATCGCGGAGCTGATCGCGGAGCACCGTACGACGCTGGTGTTCGTGAACACGCGGCGGCTGTGCGAGCGGCTCACGATGCACCTCTCCGAGCGGCTCGGCGCCGAGCAGGTGACGAGCCACCACGGCAGCCTGTCGAGGGAGAAGCGGCTCGAGGCGGAGGAGCGGCTGAAGCGCGGCGAGCTCAAGGCGCTCGTTGCGACGGCCTCCCTCGAGCTCGGCCTCGACATCGGGACGGTGGACCTCGTGATCCAGGTCGGGTCGACGCGCTCGATCGCGACGCTGCTCCAGCGCGTGGGCCGCTCGGGCCACCGGCTCGCCTCGGTTCCGAAGGGGCGGCTGTTCCCGCTGTCGCGCGACGATCTGATCGAGTGCGCCGCGCTCGTGCGGGCGACCCGGGAGGGGCGGCTCGACCGGCTGATCATTCCCGCCAAGCCGCTCGACATCCTGGCGCAGCAGATCGTCGCCGCGGCGGCGTGCGAGGAGTGGAGCGAAGACGCGCTGTTCGATCTCGTCCGGTCGGCCTACCCCTACCGGGACCTGAGCCGGCGCGAGTTCGACGACGTCGTTCAGATGCTCGCCGAGGGGTTCACCACGCGGCGCGGGCGGCGCGGCGCCCACCTCCACTACGACGGCGTGAACCGCCGCATCCGCGGTCGCCGCGGGGCGCGCCTCGCGGCCATCACGTCGGGCGGCGCGATCCCCGACCTGGGCGACTACCGCGTGGTGCTCGAACCGACGGAGATGTTCGTCGGCACGCTGAACGAGGACTTCGCGATCGAGAGCACGCCGGGCGACATCTTCCAGCTCGGCAACACGTCCTACCGGATCGTCAAGATCGAGTCGGGCCAGGTGCGCGTGGCCGACGCCAAGGGACAGCCGCCCACGGTCCCGTTCTGGGTCGGGGAGGCGCCGGGCCGGACGATCGAGCTCTCCGAGGAAGTCTCCCGGCTGCGCCAGGACGTGGCCGACCGGCTGGGGGATCCCCAGGCGGCAATTGCCTGGCTGGCCGACACGATCGGGCTCGCGGAGGCGGCAGGCGGGGGGCGTCAGATCGTCGAGTACCTCGCCGCCACGAAGCAGATCCTCGGCGTCGTGCCGACGCAGGCGTGCCTGGTGCTCGAGCGCTTCTTCGACGAAGCCGGCGGGATGCAGCTGGTGCTGCACGCGCCGTTCGGGAGCCGGATCAACCGCGCCTGGGGGCTCGCGCTGCGCAAGCGGTTCTGCCGCAGCTTCAACTTCGAGCTGCAGGCGGCCGCGACCGAGGACGCGATCGTGCTGTCGCTCGGCGCCCAGCACAGCTTCCCGCTGGACGAGGTGTTCCAGTACCTGAAGCCCGCGACGGCCGAGCAGTTGCTGGTCCAGGCGATGCTCGACGCGCCGGTGTTCGGTACGCGGTGGCGCTGGAACGCGACGCGCGCCCTCGCCGTGCTGCGGTTCCGCGGCGGGCGGAAGGTGCCCACGCCGCTGCAGCGGATGGACGCCGAGGACCTGGTTGCCGCTGTGTTTCCCGACCAGCTCGCCTGTCCCGAGAATCTCGTGGGCGACCGCGAGATCCCCGACCATCCGCTTGTGAACCAGACGATCGCCGACTGCCTGCTCGAGGCGATGGACTTCCCGGGGTTGAAGCGCGTCCTCGAGGGGATGGAGGCGGGCGCCTTCACGTTGGTCGCGCGCGACACGCCGGAGCCGTCGCCGCTGTGCCACGAGGTGCTCAACGCCCGGCCGTACGCCTTCCTCGACGACGCCCCGCTCGAGGAGCGGCGCACCCGGGCGGTGATCACGCGGCGCGGGCTCGACGTGAAGACCGCCGAGGAGTTCGGAAAGCTGGATCAGGACGCGATCGACCGCGTGAAGGATGAAGCCTGGCCGGACGCCGCGAACGCAGACGAGCTGCATGATGCGTTGTTGGTGATGGGGGCATTCCCAAGTGCGGAAGTTGGAATGCGGAATGCCCTAAAGGACTCCCTGCCGGTCGCGGAATGGCAGGGATGGTTCGAGCATCTCGTCGGGGGCGGGCGCGCAACGAAGATGGACGGCCGCCTGTGGGTCGCAACCGAGCGGGTGCCGATGGCTCAGGCGGCCTTCCCCGGAGCCGCCTTTGAGCCCGTCGTCAAACCGCCCGAGCGAGAGCAAGCCAAGCCGTGGACCCGAGAGGACGCGATCCGGGAGCTGGTGCGCGGCCGCCTCGAGGTGATCGGCCCGACGACCGCGGCGGAGATCGCGGGCGCGCTGGGCCTTCCACCAGGCGACGTCGAGTTCGCCCTCGCGGCGCTCGAGCACGAAGGCTTCGCGCTGCGCGGCCGCTTCTCCCCGGGCGTAGAGGGCACGGAATGGTGCGAGCGCCGCCTGCTGGCGCGCATCCATCGCTACACCCTCGACCGGCTGCGGCGGGAGATCGAGCCCGTCGCGGCGGCGGACTTCCTACGTTTTCTCTTCCGGTGGCAGCGGGTGGCGCCGGACGCGCGCGCCGAAGGGCCGGAGGGCCTCGCGGCGGTGCTCGACCTGCTCGACGGGTACGAGGTGGCGGCGGGGGCGTGGGAATCGGATGTGCTCCCGGCGCGCGTCGCCGACTACGATCCGCTGTGGCTCGACGGCCTGTGCCTGTCGGGGGAGACGGCGTGGGGGCGCCTCACCGCCGCGCCGAACGCGGAAGGCGGAACGCGCAGCAAGTCCGGCCCGATTCGCACGACGCCGATCGCGCTGTTTCGGCGGGAGCGGGGCGCCGTGTGGCAGGCCGCCACCCCGGATCCCGATCCGGCGGTGCTGCCGCTGTCGCATACCGCGCGCGCGCTAGTCGCGGCGCTGGACGAGCGGGGCGCGTCGTTCTTCGGCGATCTCGTGAATGCGACCGGGCTGCTCCGCACCGAAGTCGAGAAGGGACTCGGCGAGCTGGTCGCGTGGGGGCTCGTATCGTCGGACAGCTTCGCCGGACTCAGGGCGCTGCTGGTGCCGTCGGACCGGCGCCGCCCGGTGTCGGCGGGCGTGTACCGGCGACGGGGGAGGGTCGCGCCGTTCGGCGTCGAGACGGCGGGGCGGTGGTCGCGGGTGCGGCACCGCGCGCGCTTGCCGGAGGAGCAGATCGCGGAGGCGATCGCCTGGCAGCTGCTGCGGCGCTACGGCGTCGTGTTCCGGCGCCTGGTGCAGCGGGAGAGCCTGCTCGCGCCCTGGCGCGACGTGCTGCGCGTGTACCGGCGCCTCGAGGCGCGGGGGGAAGTGCGCGGCGGCCGGTTCGTGGGCGGGTTCTCCGGGGAACAGTACGCGTTGCCGGAAGCGATCGGGCTGCTACGCTCGGTGCGGCGGGAGCCCGGAGCCGGCGAGCTGGTGGCGGTGAGCGGAGCCGATCCGCTCAACCTCGTCGGGATCCTGACCCCGGGCGATACGGTGCCGGCGGTGGGGACGAACCGAATCCTGTATCGGGACGGTGTGCCGGTCGCCGTCAAAGCGGGCGCGGGCAGCGGGGAGCGGATGTTGGTCGAGGTGAGTCCCGAGGAGCGCGAGCGGCTGCGCACGGCGCTGGTGCGGCGGCGGGCCGCGCCGCTCGTGCGGGCGTATCTGGGGAAGAGCCGGGCGGGCTAGGGTTTCGTCAGGTCCACCTGCACCACCGGCAAGTCCCAGTGCGCCGCGAGGATCTCGAAGCGGTGCTGCTCTTCGCGCCGGAATGTCTCCTGATCCGGGAACAGGCGCCGCAGCTCGGTCTCGGGAAAGGCCTCGTGCGGTGCCGCCGCGTTCTTCCACACGAGGGTGATCCGGTAGTCCCAGCGGCGGTCTTCCGTGCCGTGAAAGCGCGGGGCCTCCGCGCTGATCTCGAGGATGTTTCCCAGCTCCATCTGCCGCCTCAACACCGGATAGTGATTCTTCTTGAAGAGGCGGATGAACTCGTCGGCATAGCCCCAGCGGGCCGTGTAATAGTACTCGACGACGAAGGGGGTGCTCGCCCCGGCGGGCGGGGCCTGCGCTGCCGCGACGGACGCTGCAACCAACGATAGCGCCAGAAGGGTCCTCATTGGTGCCTCCGCATTAGGCCTTGAGTTTCTCCAGGTACTTGCTCCGCAGTTCCGTGACCTTGGGCGCGATCACGGCGCGGCAGTAGGGCTGGTTGGCGTTCCGCCGGTAGTACTCCTGATGATAGTTCTCCGCCGGATAGAACACCGTGAACGGCACGATCTCGGTGACGATCGGGTCGTCCCACACCTTCGCGGCCTCGAGCTCCTCGATCGCCCGTTCGGCCTTGGCTTTCTGCTCCGGGGTGTGATGGAAGATCGCCGAGCGATACTGCGTCCCCTCGTCGCCGCCCTGGCGGTTCAACGTCGTCGGGTCGTGGATCGTGAAGAACACGTCGAGCAGGTCGCGGAACGTGATGACCGCAGGATCGAAGGCGATCTGGAGCACCTCGGCGTGGCCGGTCGTCCCGCTGCAGACGGCCGCGTAGTTCGGGTTCGGCACCTGCCCGCCGGCGTAGCCCGACACGACCTTGGTGACTCCACGCAGCTGCTCGAAGACGGCCTCGAGGCACCAGAAGCAGCCGCCAGCCAGCGTGGCGAGCTCCATCAGTGCGTCACCAGGTACTGCAGCACGACCTGGTTGTAGTACGCGGGATTGGCCGCGTGCATGGCGTGCCCGGCGTCCGGAACGGTGATCAGCGTGTCGCTGGTCATGCAACGAGCGAGCTCATCGGTGATGGCGTGAAACATCGGGGCGCTGCGCTCGGCGCTGAGCAGCAGCACCGGCGTGTGGAGCCGGCCGAGCTCGGCGCAGGCCAGCCGGGGCATATACTGCTCGCGGTTCGCGAGCATCTCGCGGCGCATTTCGAACGAATGCCCGAGAATCGCCGACCGCTCCGACGCGGGGAGGCTGTCGAAGCGGCCTCGCCCGCCGCTCACCCCGTCGAAGAACGCGCGCAACCCCGCGACGGAATCCCCATGTGCGAACGCCGCCCGAGCCGGATCGAGCGCGGTCGCAAAGAAGGCTCGGCGGATGGCGTCGCCCTCGGGCGTGCGGTTCAGCAGCGGCATGACGGGAGGCTCGCCCAGCACGAGCGAGCGAACCAGCTCGGGATGCTTGAGCGCCAGCAGCAGCGCGGTATAGCCACCGTACCCGGAGCCGACGACGTGGGCTGGCGCGAGGTCGAGCGTCAAGAGCAGCGCCGCCAGGTCCTCGGCGTGGAGCGTCGGGGAGTACACCTGGTCGTCGTTCTGCGGCGGGTTGGGCGGGTGGTAGCGGCGGCTGTAGACCAGCACCCGGTGCGTCGCTGCGAACGCGGCCGTCTGCGCGTCCCAGTCTCCGAGATCCCCAAGGCTGCCGTGCACGAACACGACCGGCGTGCCCGAGTCGCCGATCAGCCGGTAACTGAGGATCGCGCCGTTCACCCGCGCGGCGTGCAGGGGCCCCGTGACGACCGTCGGACCGGCCGGCTCGGCGGTGGGCGCGGGGGCGGGGGTGGGAGCGGGTGTGGCAGGCGAACGGGGCCCGCCGCCGCAGGCCGCGACGAGGCAGACGGCGGCTAGGCCAGAGCGTACCATACGGGAACTCTGCGGTGCGGCCCTCCCCGCCGTCAAGCGCCGGTCAGGAGAGCCCCAGCTAGATCTCGGTCCTCCGGTGTGCGATCAAGTGGAGCAACCCTCTGATAATTGCGTGGAGCACGATGTACGCGACGATCGCGATCACGATAGGTAAGGCCAGCGTGCCGCCGCCTTCGGCCGTCGGGCT
>JBGPOM010000045.1:0-9069 GCA_041488075.1 Gemmatimonadota bacterium | reverse complement strand
TCCTTGCACCGCGCCGCGTCTCCCCGCTGGCCGACCGACGAGAGCATCATGATGGTGGTGGGGCCGAGCTCGGCACGCGCTTGGATCCGCGCCGCCACCTCGAAACCATCCATGTCCGGCATCTGAAAGTCGAGGAGCGCCAGCGCGAACGGCTTCCCGTCCGCTTTGGAGCGCTCCATGGCGTGCAGCGCGGCGATCCCGCTGTCGACGAGCGTCGGGCGCATGCCCCAGTTGGTCAGAATGTCCTCCAGGATGCGGCGGTTGGTCGCGTTGTCGTCCACGACGAGCACCGGGAGGCCGCGCAGATGCCCCAGCTCCCTCCGGGGCGCCACGCGCGGCGCCTCGGCGCTGACCTGAAAGGGCAGCTCACAGTAGAACTTGCTCCCCTGCCCGACCTCACTCTCGACCCAGATCCGGCCGCCCATCAGCGAGACCAACTGCGTCGTAATGGCGAGCCCCAGTCCGGTGCCGCCGTACCGGCGCGTCGCGGACGCGTCCGCTTGCGTGAACGCCTCGAAGATCTTCGCCTGGGCTCCCAGCGGGATGCCGATGCCCGTGTCGGAGACGGTGAAGCGCAAGTGCTCCTGCGTCCCATCGCGGCGCACCCGCTCGACGCGAAGCTCGACTTCGCCGCGTTCCGTGAACTTGAGGGCGTTGCTCACGAGGTTCACGATGATCTGCCGCAGCCGCCCCGGGTCGCCGATCAGCGACGGCGTGACGGCCGTCGACACGTGGTACGCCAGCTCCAGTCCCTTGTCGTGGGCGCGGGGGGCGAGGGACCGCACCGTCTCGTCCAGTACGCTGGTCAGATCGAAGTCGATGAGGTCGATATCGAGCTTGCGGGCTTCGACCTTGGAGAAATCGAGGATGTCGTTGATGAGGCCGAGGAGGGAATCCGCGGAGCTCTTCACGGTCTCGAGGTACGAGCGCTGCTCGGCGGTGAGGTCGGTGCCCAAGGCGAGACTCGGTCATGCCGATCACGCCGTTCATCGGCGTGCGGATCTCGTGGCTCATGTTGGCCAGGAACTGGCTCTTCGCCTGGTTGGCGGCTTCGGCGGCGTTCTTGGCGACGAGCAGCAGTTCGCGGGAGCGCTCCAGCTCCGCCGTGCGCTCCATCACCTTTTGGTCGAGACCCGTGTTCAATCGCGCCAGCTCCTCCGATTGCCGGGCAAGCGCCGTTCGCCAGCGATTCATCGTGCGCAGCGCGACGAACCAGGAAACGAAGAGCACCAACACGACGAGCAGAGAGACCAGCACGACGATCTTCGTGCGCCGCGCTTCCGCCGCGCTGGCGCTGCTGACCGACCGGCTCAACGCGGCCCCGAGCGAGTCCATCCCGGCGGCGTAGATGCGCTTTTGGCGGTCGTACTCACCGCTGAACAGGGTCGCCCGCGCCTCGTCGAGACGGTGCCGGCGCACCAGGTCGAAAGCGCGGTTCTCCATCCCCACCAAGGCCACGTTTGCCGAGTCGGTGCGGGCCACGACGCCGGCGGACCCGGCATCGGCCGCGAGCGCTTGCGCATCCACGATCGCCTGGGCCAGCTGGGGATCGAACACGCGATATCGGTCTTCCCACCGCTGATCACCCGTCGCGGCGGCCATCCGTGCCGACATCGTCAAGACTTCGTCCAGATGCACGATCGTCCCGCGCAGCTCGGCGATGCGGAGCACGCGGGCCCTGGTGCGCTCGATCCGACTGACCGAGGCGGCGGTGTTCCAGCCCAGCCAGGTCAACGCGACGGCCGTCAGGCCCAGGGCGAGGGAAAGCGCCCGAATGGGGCGGGACGATACAGGTGTGTGCTCGACAGACTCCATACGGCATGCCTTCTGGCGAGGCGAAGTCAGGATTGTTTGAGTATAGCGACCGGGGCGGCCTGGCGGATGGCGTCAGCTAGTAGGGAGCACGCGCTTCTTCCTTACCTCAACGCGTCAACCACGGCATCGAAGAACACCCAGTCATCGATGACGGCGCTTTCCGTGGGCTTCGCCTGCGCACCCCACACCACGATCACGACCTGCGCCGCGGGATTGATGTAGAGCCATTGCCCGTAGATGCCCTCTGCCGCATACGCGCCATCCCGCTGGGCGGCGGCAGTCGCTCCCGTCCACCACAGGTATCCGTACGCCAACGGCACCCCGCCCCGCAACACCTTCGGACTGGTTGCCTCGCGGGTCCAACCGCCGGGGAGGATCGCTTCCCGCCCCTCCCCAGTGACCCCACCATTCAGCACGAAGAGGCCGAAGCGGCCGTAGTCGCGCAGCGTCGCGCTGAACCCGCTCCCGCCGATCTCGAGACCGTCAGGCGAATCGAGCCACCAGGTCGCGTCGGCCTCCATCCCGACCCTGCTCCAGACGCGCTCGGACAGATACGTCGCGAGCGGCCGGCCCACCGCGCTACGCACGATCTCCGCGGCCACCTGCGTTTCACCCGTGCTGTAGTTGTTCACGCTGCCGGGAATTGCCGCTCGCGAAAGACTCTTCATGACCGCCATCGCGGACCCGGGCACCTGGGAGATCTGGGCCTCGAGCAAACGCCGGCGGTCGGATCGGGGGTCGGTATAGGTCTCGTTCCAGCGGACGCCCGACGACATCATGAGGACGTCGCGCACCGAGACGCCCGCGTACGCGCTGCCGGCCAGCGACGGCACGTAGCGGGTGACGGAATCGGATAGCGCGGTGATATAGCCCTGCTTCAGGGCCGCGCCGATGAGTGTCGACGTAATCGACTTCGCGATCGACATGGACATCCAACGGGTGCGCTCGGAGTTGCCGAACCGATACCGCTGCAACGCGATGCGGCCGTTCTTGAGCACGAGCAGCCCGGCGACGCGGTTCAGCTCGAGATAATCCTCGAGATCGTAGCGCTTGCCGCGGTCGTGGAAACTCACGCCGCCGAGTGGGGTGGCGGCCGGCGGCAAGGGCAGCGGCGTCGATGCGCGCGGAACGGTGCGCGTGGGAAAGAGCCGGTCGATGTTCCGGAAGGTGTTGACCGCCAACTCCGGCGTCAGGACGCCGTCGTAGATCTGCCGCACCGTTCCGATCGGCTCGGCGGCATGCGGATACCCTTGTTGCGCGCGGAGCGCGCCGGCCGCAGTCGTCACGAGCAGCGCGGCCGCGACGGATGGAGCGGTGACTGGACGGGACTTCATGGTGATGTCAGCGTTACAGATCGCCGCGCTGCAGCTGTTCGACCGCATAGTGGCAAGCCCGGGCGGTCAGCGCCATATAGGTGAGCGAAGGATTCTGACAGCCGCTCGACGTCATCGCCGCCCCGTCCGTCACGAACAGATTGGGCACATCCCACGCCTGGTTCCAACCATTGAGCACCGACGTCTTGGGATCCCGACCCATGCGGGCCGTCCCCATTTCGTGATTGGTGTTCCCGGGCGTGCTCGGCCCACTGCTATTGGGATGAATGTTCTTTGCGCCGGCGGCCTCGAGCAACTCGGCTGCTGCGACGTTCATGTCGCGATGGATCGCGAGCTCGTTCTCGCCCCACTTGCACTCGATGTGGAGCGTCGGGATGCCCCACGCGTCCACCAGGGTGGGGTGCAGGGTCGCCCGGTTCTCCTCGCGCGGCAGCATCTCGCCGAACCCCGCGAAACTCATCGACCAGGGGCCGAGTTGGCTGAGCCGCGCTTTGAAGGCCGGCCCGATGCCGGGGGCGCGGAGCCCGGCCTCCCACCCCGCGCGCCCTGCCCCACCCTGGAATCCGTAGCCGCGGATGAAGTCTGGATGGCGGGAGGCGACATTGCGGAACCGCGGCACATAGATGCCGTTAGGCCGATTCCCGATGATGCGGCGATCGGTCCAGCCGTCGAACTCGCCGCTTGCACCGCCCCATTTGATGTGATCCATGACGTTCCGGCCGACCTGCCCGCTCGAGTTGGCAAGGCCGGAATTGAGCAGAATCCGCGCGCTCTCGAGCGCCGAGGCGCAGAGAAAGACGATGCGGGCGGTGTACTCCCGTTCCTGCTTGGTCTGCGCATCGATCATGCGGACGCCCGTCACCCGGTGCTTCGCAGCGTCGTAAACGAGACTGCGCACGATGCTGAACGGCCGCAGGGTGAGCCGACCGGTGGCCCGCGCCGCCGGGAGCGTCGCATTCACGCTGCTGAAATACGACCGGGTGATGCACCCACGGTGGCAGGGCCCGCAGTAGTGACAGGGCGCGCGGCCGTTGTGCGGCTCGGTCAGCACGGCAACCCGCCCGATGGTGAGCACCCGGCCGCGCCCGAACTTGACCTGCATCCGCTGCCGGACGTGCCGCTCAACGCAGTTCAGCTCCATCGGCGCGAGGAACGGCCCGTCCGGCAGGTGCGCCAGTCCCTCGGCCTGGCCGCTCACCCCAATGAAGCGCTCGACGTGGTCGTACCATGGTGCGAGGTCCGCGTACCGGATCGGCCAATCGACGGCGACGCCGTCGCGCAGGTTGGCCTCGAAATCCAGATCACTCCAGCGATAGACCTGGCGTCCCCAGATGATGGACTTGCCGCCGACTTGGCGGGCGCGAAACCAGTGGAACGGGCGATCAGGCGGCGTGGTGTACGGGTTGTCGGCATCGTCGGTCCAGAACACGTGACTCCACTCGTCGAACGAGACGGAATGGCTCTGCGTGGATTGGCGCGCGGCGACGGCCCGGCGATCGCCCAGGCCGCGGAACGGCATCTCCCAGGGAGCCTTGTGCTCCACGTAGTCCCGCTCCGGCGTGATCGGCCGCCCCGCCTCGAGCACGAGGGTGCGGAGCCCGCGTTCGGTCAACTCCTTCGCGGCCCAGCCGCCGGTCATGCCCGAGCCGACGACGATCGCGTCGAAGTCCGTCATATACGCGCGCAACCGTCGTAGCGGCCGGCCATCGGGTACAGGCCGAGCGTCCGCATCCCGGCCTCGGAGGTGCAGTAGCCGTACACGGTGAGGTACTTGAGCATCGCGAACCAATGCTGATTCGCGGCCGCGTCGCCGCTGCCCGTCCGCAGCGCCGTCACTTCGTCGTCGAGCGCGGTGAGCACGGCCACCTGATCAGTCTCGGGGCAGTCGACGAAATCTTTTCCACGGAGAGCGCGGCACCGGGTGTCGAGATCGGGCAGCCCGGCGAGGAAGCGCTCGCGCTCCGCGGGCGTGTACCAGTCGGCCAGGATCTTGTCGATGAAGTCGCTCACTCCGGAGTCGGGGGCGCCGGGGATGATGCGGTCGGCGGCCACGGCCACGGTGCGCTCGGCGTGAAGGGACAGCGCGTGCCGCGTCGCGCTCCGGTGCACGTCGCGACCCAGCGCCACGAGGTCCGCGGGTGCGAGGGAATCCAGGCACTCGAGGCCCGCGGTCGCCACCAGCCACTGGATCAGCGCACGTCGGTCCATCGC
The DNA here is from genome assembly GCA_041488075.1 of Gemmatimonadota bacterium. Lineage (GTDB taxonomy): Bacteria > Gemmatimonadota > Gemmatimonadetes > Gemmatimonadales > GWC2-71-9 > 20CM-2-65-7. The sequence continues at coordinate 3,709 of JBGPOM010000045.1, read as the reverse complement.
TCGCTATGGCAATGTGTACGCAACGTAGGCATCCCCCGACTTCGTCCCCAACTTGCCGCCGCCAGCCGCGATCACGACATACTGCTTGCCGCCCACAGTGAAGGTACTCGGCGTCGCGTACCCTGCAGCCGGCAGCGTCGTCTCCCAGAGCAGCCGACCCGTCGCCTTGTCGAATGCGCGGAACCGCGCGTCCATCGTGGCGGCGATGAACACCAGGCCGCCGGCGGTGACAATCGCGCCGCCGTACTGCTCGGTTCCCGTGACGGGGCCACCTTTCCCGGCCAGCGCCGGGTGCTCACCGAGCGGGATTCTCCAGACGTACTCGCCCGTGTTGAGATCGATCGCGCTGAGCGTGCCCCACGGCGGCTTGATCGCGGGGAACCCGGCGGAGTCGCGCCACTTTTCGTAGCCCGCGAACTCGTAGGGCGCCTGCGGTTCCGGCACGACGAGACGACTGGACTCGCCCCGCTCGTCTGCCCGGCACGTCTTGCCGAGTACGTACGCGGTCAGCGCGCACTTATCCGCCGCGGGGAGTCGCGCGAACGACGGCATGAAGCCGCGGCCCCACTCGAGCAGCTGCGCAAACTGTTCTACCGTCAACCGAGTATCTGCGCCCAAGAGCGATGGCGCCCGGTCCTTCCCACGCCGGTCGGCACCATGGCAACTCGCGCATGCCGCCGCGTACACTCCGGCACCGGTCCGCGGAACTGCCGTCGCAGGGGGGATCTTTGCCGCTGGGCGCATGGCGGCGATCCACGGCACGTCGCTCGCGTTGACGTAGAGCACGCCGGTCTCAGGATCGACGGCCGCCCCGCCCCACTCCCCGCCGCCATCGAAGCCCGGCAACACGATGCTGCCCACTCGGCTCGGCGGGGTGAACAGCGAGCCGCGGCGCAGCGTGCGAAAGCGCCGCCGCTCGGACGGGGTCACGTCGGCCTCGCTGATCGTCTGCCGCGCAAAGGGTGCCGGCTTCCCCGGAAACGGCTGCGTCGGCCAGGCCCGCTCACCGGGCAGGTCGGACGCTGGCACTGGGCGCTCCGCGACCGGAAAGAGCGGACGCCCCGATGCGCGATCGAACAGAAACACGAATCCGCTCTTGGTGATCTGCGCGACGGCGTCCACGCGCGTCGCGCCGCTCGTCACTGTGACGAGGTTGGGCGCGGCCGGGAGATCGCGATCCCAGAGATCGTGATGCACGGTCTGGAAATGCCAGATCCGTTTGCCCGTCCGGGCGTCGAGCGCGAGCAGCGAGTTGGCGAACAGGTTGGCGCCGATGCGCTCGCCGCCGTAGAAATCGGGCGTGGCCGAACCGGTCGGGATGTACACGACGCCGCGCCCCGTGTCCACGGTCATGCCGGCCCACGAGTTGGCGCCCCCCGCCTTCTGGAAGGCGTCGGGCGGCCAGGTGTCGTACCCGGAGTCGCCCGGCCACGGGATCGTGTGAAAGGTCCAGCGGATCTTGCCGGTGCGCGCGTCGTAGGCGCGCAGGTGACCGGGTGCCGAGCCTTCGTCCTCGCCGACCCGCGTTCCCCAGACAAGCACGTCCTTGTAGGCGACGCCGGGACTCGTCGAGACCAAATACGTGCCCCCGACGTCCCGCCCCAGCCCGGCGCCGAGGTCCACCCAACCTGAGTCGCCGAAGCTGGGAATCGGTTTTCCGGTGCGCGCGTCGAGCGCGTACAGCCGGCGCTCGACCGCGAAGAAGATGCGCCGGCCCTCCGCCCAGTAGACGACACCGCGGTTCACGTGCGGCTGGGCCGGGCGGTTCGGGAAGGGATCGAACCTCCACAACAACGTTCCCTTGTCGGCACGCAGCGCCACCACGCCGAGCTTGGGCGTCGTCGTGTAGAGGACGCCATGCACGACAATCGGCGTCGCCTGGATCTCAGAGTGTTCCGGCGGGAGGTCTCCGGTGTGATACGTCCACGCGACCTTTAGCTGCGCGACGTTGCCGCGATTGATCTGGTCGAGCGGCGAATAGCGCGTGTTGCCGGGCGCGCCTCCCGTCGTACGCCAGTCGCCGGCCGCCGAGTCGGGCCCTGCGCAGGCGGTGATGAGTGTGACGGCGGCGCCGAGCGCTAGCATGCCACGCAGCATCAGATCCTCATGCCGAGCGCCTCGAGGTAGCGTCTGGCGATCGCCCCCGACTCCTTCGGCGTGCGCGCCGGGTCCGGCACGCTATCGAGCTCGACCACGGCCCACCCGTCGAAGCTGATTCCACTCAGGGCCGCGAACACCGCCTTCAAGTCGACTGTCCCGCGGCCCAGCTCGACAAAGCGATATGAGCCGGGAGCGCCTCCCGGGACGGGGCTTTCGAGATGTTTGATGTGCAGGAACAGCAGGCGGCCCGCGTAGCGGCGCACCGCCTCGGCGGGATCGCCGCCCCCTTGCTGGTAGTGGGCGATGTCCAGCTCGAGCTGCACGTATCGCGGGTCGGCGGCATCGAGAACGCGCGCCACCTCGTCCGGCGCCTCGCTGAGTGCGCCCATGTGATTGTGAAGCCCTAGTCTGATGCCGAGATCGGCGGTGCGCCGGCCGAGCTCGCTGAGCAACCGGCCCATGCGGCGGTAGTCTTCGGGCGCCGGGTCCCGTCCGCGTGGGCGCTCGTCAATCACTTGTAGGTATTGGCCACCCACCGCGCGGACAAACTCCGCGTGGCGGACGTGCTGATCGAGGCTCTCCTGTTCGGCGGAGTCGAGTGACACGTTCCCGCTCGACAGCGCCACCAGGGTGAGGCCGCGCTCGGCCAGCAACTCCTTGAGCTCCCCCGGCCGGTCACCCCAGGTGGCGACGGCCGACTGGCGGAGCTGGATGCCGCGGAAGCCGAGCGCGGCAATGTCGTCGATGGCTTGGCGGTCGTTGCCGTTCCACGTGATCGCGGCGTAACCGAAGCGGATGCGCGCGGCCGGGAAGCGCCACCCCGCCGCCCATACGCCCGCGCTCAGGCCGCTCGCGAGAAAGGCTCGCCGCTTCATGGTGAAGGCACCCCACCTCCCGTGAGCACCCGCCGCGCGAACATACACCGGGGCACACCGACTGGCGAGTGTCAGGCCTTGAGGAACGACAGGAGGTCTGCGTTGAGCCTTTCGGCATGCGTGTGGGTCAGGCCGTGCGGCGCGCCCTTGTAGATTTCCAGGCGGGCGTTCTTGACGATCGTGGCCGAGGCCAGGGCCGCGGCGCCGATCGGCACCATCTGGTCGTCGTCGCCGTGGACGATCAGCGTCGGCACGTCGAACCTCTTCAGGTCTTCGGTGAAATCCGTCTCGGAGAACGCCTTGATGCAGTCGAAGGCGTTCTTGTGACCGGCCTGCATACCCTGGAGCCAGAACGCGTCGATCATGCCCTGCGACACCTTGGCGCCGGGCCGGTTGGCCCCGAAGAACGGGCCGCCGGCGAGATCTCTGTAGAGCTGCGAGCGGTCGGCGATGCAGCCGCGGCGGATCCCGTCGAACACCTCCATCGGCAGGCCGCCGGGATTGGCCGTCGTTTTCAGCATCAGCGGCGGGACCGCGGCGATCAGCGCGGCCTTGGCCACCCGCTTCGTGCCGTGGCGGCCGATGTAGCGGGCCACTTCGCCGCCGCCCATGGAGAAGCCAATCAGAGCGGCGCCCTTCAGGTCGAGCGTTTCGATGAGCGCCGAGAGGTCGTCGGCAAAGGTGTCCATCTCGTTGCCAGTCCAGGGCTGGCTCGACCGGCCATGGCCGCGACG
>JBGPOM010000044.1:0-9139 GCA_041488075.1 Gemmatimonadota bacterium | reverse complement strand
GTCGAGACGCGGAAGTCGATCACCCGCGCCCCCATCTTCAGCTTGATGCGCCCATCCTGAGGCACGCGCCGCTCGGCGATGTTGAGCTGGGCCATGATCTTCACGCGGGACGTGAGCGCGGCCCGCATCTTCACCGGCGGCTTCATCACCTCGTGCAGCGCGCCGTCCACCCGGTAGCGCACCCGCATCTCGTGCTCGAACGGCTCGATGTGGATGTCGGACGCCCCGCGCTTCACCGCGTCGGTCAGCAACCCGTTGATGAGCTTCACGACCGGCGCGTCGTCGGCCAGGTCCTGCGCCTTGACGTCTTCGTCCTCCTGGTCCTCCACCACCTCGAGGTCGTCTTCCGCCTCGACGCTCTTGAGCAGGCTCTGGAGCTGCGCGTCGGACTGCTGGTAGTAGCGGTCGATCGCGTTGCGCAGCGTGTACTCGCCCGCGATCACGGGGAACACGTCGCAGCGGGTGATGAACTTGATGTCTTCGATCGCCGTCACGTTATTGGGGTCGGCGATGGCCACCGTCAGGGTCCGCCCCTCCCGCTTGAGCGGCAGCACCACGTGCTTCGTGGCGATGTCGGGGGGGATGAGCTTCAGGATCTTGGGGTCGACCTCGAAGCGCGACAGGTCCACCGCCGGCATCCGGTACTGCCGGGCCAGCATCTTGGTGACCTCGGTCTCCTCGATAAACCCGAGCTTGACGAGGGTGTAGCCCAGCCGCATCCCCGAGCTCTTTTGCTCCTGGAGCGCCTTTTTGAGCTGCTCCAGGGTGATGAGCCCTTCGCGGACGAGGATGTCGCCGAGTTTATCGGGGGTGGCCGCTGCCGTCGCCGTACGCAACTCGTTGGAATGGAAGAATCTAAAGTATTTCCCGGGGAGAGGCCGGTCAAGGCGCGGCGGGTGAAATCCCCGAAAACGTGACCCACGGCCGCAGGGCGTCGAGCAGGCGGGGCCCCACGCCGGCGACGCTGTCGAGCCGCGCGAGGCTCCCGAACGCCCCGTGTTCGGCACGCCAGGCCACGATGCGCTGCGCCAGCGCCGGCCCAATGCGCGGCAGGCGGGTGATCTCCGTCACGTCGGCGAGATCGAGATCGATCTGCTCGCCGGGCGCGAGCGGGCGGGCCAGGCTCGCCGCGCGTCGCGCGGTCTCCTGCAGGCCGGCCGCGCGCGAGGGGCTCGCGCGCTCAAGGCGCACGTCGCCGGGAGGCGAATTGGGAGAGGGAGACAGGACAAAACGGACGCCGGCGCCAGCTAATGCAAGGAGAGCCAACATGAGCGCGGCTCGGCGATCATCCATCCGCAAACCATAACCGGCCTTGGTGAACGTCCATCATCCGAAAAGCGCGGACATACACTACTAGACGCACAGACGCAGCCGCGGTGAATAGGTCACCGTTATCGGGACAACACCGGCTGCGACCGGTTGACGGTCAACCGCGGTGCGTCTACGCGTCTAGTCTTTGCACGTCCGCGCCTATTGCCTTACCAGGGCGACGGCGACATCACCGACAATCTGCAAGGAGGCCGCGCCAACCTTGTCGACCGTGTCGTCCGTGGTATGCCAGAAGGGATAGTCGAAGTCCACGACGTCGATCGCATGGATGCCGGCGCGCTGCAGCGACACGTGATCGTCGGTGAGGGTATGCCGCACCCCTGGCACGAAGTAGCGTTCGTAGCCCAGGTCGGCCGCGACCCGCCACACGCGCTGCACGACTTCGGGCGCGACCGCCAGCGAGTTGCCCTCCTGATAGATCTGCAGGTCCTTGTCCCCCACCATGTCGAACAGCACCGCGAAGAGCGGCTGGTAGCCGGGCGGTTGGTGGGCGGCGAACCAGCGGGAGCCGATCAGCACGTCGCTCGAATCGGCGAAGTCGCCGTAGTCCTCGCCGTCGACGAACAGCAGGTCGACGCCCATCGCGGGCGCCCGCTGTTTGAGGGCGTCGGCGACGCCGAGCAGGACCGCCACCCCCGAAGCCCCGTCGTTCGCCCCCGGAACGGGGAGCCGCCGCTGGCCCAGGTTCTGGCTCTGGTCGGCGTGAGGACGGGTGTCCCAATGCGCGAGGAGCAGCACGCGTTCGGTGGCGGTGGGGCGGAAGCGCGCGAAGAAGTTGCGCAGGTGCAGCGTGTCCCCCCCCCCCCGGTGGGTGACGTGCGGGATCTCCTGGACGATCAGCGTGTCGGCCCGGGCGCGCAGCTCGGTGGCGAGCCAGTCGCCCGTCTGCCGGTGGGCGGCCGTGCCCGGGATGCGGGGGCCGAACGCCATCTGCCGCTCGACGTAGGTGAACGCCGTCTTGCCGTCGAACTCGCGGGCGGCGCGGGTACCGCCCCCCGCACGGGCCTGGCAGGCGAGGACCAGGGCGAGGCCGGCCGTGCTGACCGCTCGCGCACCGCTCATCGCAGTTGCCCCACGCTGGTTTGGAGCTGCACGAACGCTGTGATCACGAGCTGGGAGTTGCGCCGATTCGCTTGTCGCTCGTCGTTCAAGATGTAGGCCATTTGGAGCCCCGCGCTCATGTTGGGGGAAACGTCGGTGTCCATCGTAAGCTGGGCCTGGACCTGCCGGCTGTCCACGTACGGCACGCAGTCCGGCTGGCCCGCGCTCCGGAGGCAGGTGGTGTTGCCGGTCACGGAGTACCGGAGCGTGGTGCGGATGTTGGACCGCCACCGGCCCAGTGCCGGCGGGGGCCGGAACGCGAAGGCCACCGTGGCGTTCTGCTGGCTGCGCTCGCTCTTGAACAAACTGCCGGTGGCCAGCTGCTCGGTCCGGCCCTGCGATGCGTCGAAGCTGGTGAGCACGCCGCCCAGCCACGTGAGCGAGAGGGACGGGGTGAGGGCGCGTTCGGTGCTGCGGGTGAGCGAGGCGCTCTTGGCCGATTCGAAGGTGGCCTGCTCGTTCGCGGCCTCGGTGCGGCGGTAAGTGGCCTGGGCGGTGAGACTCGAGAGCACCCGGCCGAGGTTCTTGCGGGACGGGGTGAGCGACCAGCTGATGGTGCCGCTCGGCCAGTCGCGGCTGCGGGTGCGGATGGGGACCTGCTGATTGGCGCGCAGCGCCCAGGACACGCCGCGGGTGCGGCGATAGGTCGCGTTCACGCGCACGCCAAAGGGGAGCACGGCCGACCCGCCGCCGGTGAGGGTGGCGTTCTCCTGGGCCGATGCGGCGGCGAGCCCGGCGGTGCGCCGGAATTCGTCCATGCCGCCGAGGGCAAGCTGATAGCCGAACGCGGGGATGCCGCCCGCGCGGTTGAAGCTCGAGGTCCGCTGCCGGCTGTAGGACACGTCGAGGTTGCCGATCCGGCCGAGCCAGCGGGCCACGCGGGTCGAGTCGCCGAACGCTGCCTGCGCGAGCCGCCGCGGGTCGAGCTGCGTCCCGGCCTCCACCCGGCGCACGTTGCTGAAGGCGGCGGGAACGCGGAAGCCGCCGGCGGTGTCGCCGAGCTCCCGCACCGGCTCGCGAGCGTTGGCATCGCGGGTGAACGAAAAGGACGACGTGAGCGAGGCGCGCGGCCGGATCCACGCGCCGATGCGCGGGGTCACGTTGACGAAGGTCCCGAACGTCCGCTGCGTCTCGATGCCGATATCCTGCCCGAGGAGCGAGCTACGCCCCTGCCGGATCAGCCGCCCGATGGTGGTGGAATCACCGTAGTCGCGCAGGTCGCGGGTCGAGGCGACGTCTACGCGCAGCTGGACGCCGGTGAGCGGCAGCAGGTCGATCGACCCCGAGTTGCGCCACAGCCGGTTGCGGGACACCGCGGGGGGGAGGGTGTCGGTGGGCCGGGCCACGGGGACGGCGTATGTGAAGCGCTCGGCGTCCGACCCCACGAGGCCCGATCGCAGCCGGACGGCGGACGGGTTGAGGCGAACGCGCCGTCCCGCAATGCGCACGGCGGCGGGGCCCGGCAGCAGGGTGTAATCGAAGTTCAGCGTGTAGTTCGACGTCGTGGCCTGGGAGAGGTCGGAGCGCGCGTCGCCGCTCGTGTAGGTCCCGGAGAGCGCCACGGGGTCGAGCAGCCAGCGGCCGAGGCCCCCTTCGGCGCGTCGCACGCGCCGCGCCGCGAAGCTGTAGCTCGAGGCGGACGACCGCGGCGTGCGCAGGCCCGCGATTGCGTCGGCGCGGAGGTCGGTGCGGTTCAGGTAGAAGGGATCGCTCGCCGCCACCGTGTGCCGCAGGGTGACCGGCACGGAGAGCCCCCAGCGCGCGGGGAGAAAGCGGTCGAGCCGCACCGTCGCGGCCAGGCTCGCGGCGTCGTCCGTCACGTAGGAGGGGTCCTCGCCCAGCTGGCGGAATTGGCCGTCGCGGCGCGACACGCTCAGCGCGAGGTCGGCCACGTCGGCCGCGGCGAGCGTCACGTCCACCGCGCCGGCGGCGCCGGCCTCCTGCACGACGTCGCTCACCCGGATGTCGTCGACCCACACTTCCGCCTGATCCACGAAGACGCGGTCGTTCACCCGCCAGATCCCGGCGGCGATCTCCTGCACGCGGGCGAGGTTTGGAGGCGCGGTGCCCGGGTCGCGCACGTGTACGATGTAGGGGCCGTCGCACATCACGTAGGCGCTGTCGTGGGGCACTACGCCCGAGTCGGGGCAGCCGGGGTAGACGCGCGCCGAGTCGCCCCGCAGCCACGCCTGCTCGATCTGCGCCCGCAGCACGAGCCAGCGCTCGAAGTCCACGACGACCTCGGGCTCCCACGAAACGGTGCGCGCCGGCGCGTGGTAGAGGTAGAAATTGTCCTGGTCCTTCCCCGCTTTGACGAAGAACTCGAGGTCCCCGTCGTCCCATCCGGGGCCGCGCCCCCGCGCCCAGACGCGGAGCTTCTTGTACTTGAGGAAGTTCTTGTCGCCCTCGGTCGTGAACCGCAGGTAGGCCTCGGCGCGCTCGCCCCGTCCCAGGCCGCGGGCCAGCAGGCGCATCGAGCGCTCGTTAATCTGCGTCGCGCCCAACTGAAAGCCGGCGTCGCGGCGCCCCGCCTGGTCGCTCACGCCGGGGGGCGGCGTATAGCCGAGGTCGCGGTTTTCGGTGCTGACGACGGAGGCGACGACTTCCCCCACGCCGGTGCCGCGGTCGCCGCCCAGCCCGGGGATCGGCGTGTCGGCGCGCTTCACCCACGAGCTGCCGACGAGCCGCACCCGGGCGAGGGCGAAGTACACCTGCGGGTCGGGCTGCCCCGGGGCCACCGTCGCCGGGGTGACAATCGTGAGGCGTAACGCCTGCACCTGGCGCAGGTTGGGCTCGCCGACGCGCAGCGTGTCGCTGCGGAAGGGAATGCGGTAGAGGCGCCATCCCGCCGCCCCTCCACCGGGCGCCGGTGTCATTCCCCCGTCACGGACGTAGTAGCGCTCGTCGCCGATGGGAAACACGTAGCGCACGAAGCTCTCGGCGGTCTTCACGCCCGTGAGCGAGTCGAGCGCGAAGTCGCCGTCCTGATCCTCGGTATCCACGAATCCGTTGTGGCGCCCGCAGCGCGAGCGCAGGTCGCCGAACGCATAGGGGATGAGCTGGCCGTTCTCGGTGGCGCTGCACAGGGGGAGTGTGTCCACGACCGCGCCCCGCGTTGCATCCACGATGCCGTCGACGACCCGATCGGAGAGGATCCCCTCGTCGTTGATCGTCGCGCTCCAGGTCTTGGTGCGCGGGTCGCGCTCGGTGTCGAGCCGCCCCTGCCCGGCCCAACGGATGCCGTGGTAGGTCGTGTCACCGCTCGCGTCCACCGTGAAGGAGTCCGGGACGAACGCGAGGGCGTCCTCGAACACCGACCCGAAGTCGAACAGGATCGCGGTCTGGTTGCCCTTGGCGACCCGCGACCCGTCCTCCCATACCCAGAACTCGAGGAACTCGACGCGCGAGAGATCGATGCCCGTGGGCGACAACGTCTGGGTGATCGAGCGCCAGCGGGGAGCGTTCTGAGACGGCCGCACCCAGTTGGGCAGGCCGAGACGGTTGTTGGCGAGTCCCAGCACCGTGTCCGGCTTCAGCAACAGCCACAGCACGGGCTCGTTGGCCTGCGTCTGGCCGGCGAAGCGGATCGTCGGGTCGATCTCCTGCGGCAGGAACTGAATTGGGACGTAACGCCGGTTCAGCGTGTCGACGTTGTAGGGGAGGCTTTGCCAGGTGAGGAACGCGGCGTTGACCGGGTCGAACGCACCGACGATGCCGTACGGCTCGGCACCGCGGACGGCGGTGGGAACGCTGCCCCAATGCCACGCATTTTCGGCGAGGGAGATGAACCGCCCAGCTTCGGCCTCGAATTCCTCGAGGTACGCCTGGCCGAAGCGGTTGGGGCTGGGCTTCGAGACGGCGAGCTCGGCCGACACGTTCAGGAATGATGGCGCGTCGGTCCGCACGCCGTGGAGGGCGTCGGCCGCGCGGGTGAGCCACTCCGGCTGGAACCGGAGCTCGGTCGAGATCCCCCCGATGAAGCTCGACGACGGCTCGAACCCGAGCGGCGGGCGGTTGAAGGTGCTTTGCTCCTTCTGAAACAACCCGGTCAGGTTCACCTGGCCCGTCGTGCCGAGGTCGTAGCGCGCGGCGAGGCCGTAGATCGAGGTCGGCGCGACGGTGAAGGCGGCGCGCTCCTCGAACTGCGCGCGTACCTGCGCGATGCCGCCCTGGAACAGGGAATCGGCGTTCTTGAACTGCACCTGGCCGGTGCCGTAGTCGATCGTGTAGTCCGAGCCGCGGGTGAGCAGCGTGTTGCGCACGTAGATGCGCTCGCTCCCCTCGCGGATCTGGAAGCTGTTGAGCGCGAGCACCGACCGGTCGGCGGAGGCGGACGCGTCCACGTGCAGCCGCAGCGCGAACACCGAGGGCGGGCCCTGCGTGGCGAGGTAGGCCCGCGGCGTGCGGTACAGCGAGTCGTTGCGCTCGACCGCGGCGAGCCGCGCGGAATCGGCGAAGGGCCCCAAGTGCGGGAAGATCACGAAGAAGTCTCGTACCGGCGCTCCCGCGTTCGGGTCGCGGGCGCGCGGGAACAGGCGGTTGTACTGGTCGAACCGGTTCGGGTCGTTCTCGAGCGCCAGCCCGAGGAGCGCGAGGTAGCTGTCGCCGCCGGGCTACCGCTCGCGGCGGTTCACGCTCAACGCGAGGGCCACCGACTCGCGGTCGATCTCCGTCCCGCCCACGCGGTAGGCGCTGCGGATCTCGAAGCGGAATGAAGGCGACGCGGCGGTGATGCCGGGCTTGGGATCGTACACGAGCCGCAAGGTGTCGATCACGGTCGTGTCGACGTCGGCGGTCACGGGGAACGTGCCGATCGAATCGACGCCGCTCGCCGTGATGTAGGAAACGGCCAGATAGTCGCTCTGATCGAGCCGGTTCGCGAGCGCGAACCAGGCGCCGGTCGGGTCGACGTAGTAGTCCTTCCCCTCTTGCAGGATCTCCCACGCGAACGGCCCCTCGCGTTGCGTCGCACAGTCAATCGCCCCCGTGCCCGCGCCGCAGGCGACCGCACGCACGCCGCCGGCGTTCTGATTGCTGGACGACCCCGGCAGGACGGCGCGGCGCCGGTAGACGCGCAGGTTGCCGACGGTCAGCGGGTCGGGCCGCGCTGTCTGATCGAGAGCCAGGATGTCGATCACCGGGTAACCCGGCAGGGCCGCGGGGTCGATGACGAAGAAGAACCGCCCAGGCTCGTAGTCCAGGTCGCGCGCTTCGCGGTCGATCGGCTGGCTCGTGGTCTCCCCCACCGTGTAGAAGCGGTCCTTGACGACGTTGCCCTTCTGCTGGGCGAAGATGCCGCGGAGCTCGACGGGGCCGACCTGGGCGATCGCCTGGACGCCGAAGTTGTTCGCCGGGATCGCGGCGCTGATGAAGCGGGAAGAGGGCGCATGGAAGGTGACGTTGCCGGCCTCGACGCGCCGCAGGATCTCGTCCTCCAGGCCTTCGTACCACACCTGCAGGTTGTTGTTGGCGTCGAACTCCCGCTGGCTGTCGAAATCGACATTGATGTGGAGCCGCTGCCCCACGACGCCCGCCGTGCGGATCGCGTACTGCGGGTTGGGACTGATCGTCGGGAAGCCCGCGGAGCACCCCGACAGCGCGAGCTGCCGCTCCTCCGATGAGCAACGCAGGTTGCGGAACTGGTCGGCCTTGAGCTCGAAGCGCACATTGAGCTGCATGCCGAGGTCAGCGTAGGGACCGAGCAGGCCGCCAACGCCCGCGGCCTGGAAGGCCGGCGCGGCAGCGGCCGGCGTCTCGGCGAGCGGAGGCGGTGGCGGCCCCGGCGCGGGAGCCAACCCGGGGCGCCGGGCCGCGAGCACGGCGTCGGCCCACGCAGTGGCGAGGAGCGGGGGCGGTACGCGCGATCCCAGGCGGCCACCGGGCGCGAGCGCCGGATGGCGCGGCGGCGCGAGGGGGCGCAGCCCAAAGCTCGCCCGGAACGCAGGGGAGGGAGCCGGGGGGGGGGAGGGCTCCTGCGCGACGGCCTGGGGTACGATGAGCGCGAGGACGAGACAACCGGCTAGGGCAGGGCGCCGCATCCCTTGTAGAGACTTGGAGTTCCGAATATAATGCCGCGACCGACCGTGCGCATCCTCAGCCGCTACATCCTCCAGCAGCACCTCCCGCCGCTCGGATTCGCGCTCGCCGCCCTCACCTGCGCGATGCTCGTGAATCAGGTCGCCAAGCAGTTCGGCAACCTCGTCGGCAAGGGCCTCCCCTGGGGCGTGATCTTCGAAGTGTTCGTGCTGACCATCCCGTTCATCGTCGCGATGACGCTGCCGATGGCGGTGCTGGTCGCGGTGCTGTACGCCTTCAGCCGCCTCGCCGCCGATAACGAGGTCACCGCGATGAAGGCGAGCGGCATCAGCGTGGGGCGGCTGCTGGCGCCGGTGCTGGGGGGGGCGGCGCTGGTCGCCGCCGTCGCACTCGCGTGGAACGACCAGCTGCTGCCGCGGTCCAATCACCGGCTGCGCACCCTGCTCGTCGACATCCAGCGCAAGAAGCCGACCTTTCAGCTGAAGGAGCAGGTCATCAACGAGGTCGTGCCGGGACAGTTCTTCCTGCGCGCCACGCGCATCGATCCCGCCTCGAATAAGCTCAAGGATGTGACGATTTACGACCTGGAGGACGCCGAGCGGCGCCGCATCATCACCGCCGACTCCGGCCGTATGGCATATACCCCCGGCGGAACGGATTTGTACCTGACCCT
>JBGPOM010000043.1:0-9144 GCA_041488075.1 Gemmatimonadota bacterium | reverse complement strand
CGCTCGATGGGTTTCTCGCCCGCGGCGTGCGCATCACCGGAGCCTACTGGGTTCCCACGGAGCCCCACGCGATCACGCTGCTCGACGACAAGGCCTACGAGCGGTTGGGCACCCAACGCGAGCGGCTGCCGCGTTACTGCCGGGCCTGTGGCGACCGTTTTGAGCCAAAGCCCAGGAACGCGGTGCGCTGTCCCAAGTGCCGCCCAGGGGTGACGTCATGAGCCGCGGCCAAGGGAGCGTGCGCGATCGGGCTACCCGCCTCCTGGCGATCACCGAGGATTACCTCGCAAAGGTGCTGTCGTTCAAGAACGAGTACCTCCAAGAGATCGCCCCTTATGAAGTGGCGCTGACCGAGATCGAGGGTAGGAAACCGCCCCGACCTAAGAATCCGAGTTACGAGTGCAGCCTGCGCATCCGCCAGTGTGCCGACGAACTGCAGGCCGCGCTCGACGAAGGGGCACCCGAACCGATGGTGGCCGCGCGCCTCGGCGCATTGATCGACGCCTCGGCGGAGCTCCGCCAGGGGGACGCATGAGCCGCGGCACGCGCTACAAAGTCGACCGCTGGTTCGACGGCGTCCGGATCAATCGGGCCAGCGGGGCGACGACACTCGCCGAGCATCGCAAGCGTGATGAGTTCCTCACCTGGCTGCACGACACCGGCCGCCTCGAGATCCTGCAGGCGATCGCGGCGAACCGCCTGGGCGTCGCCCAGGCCTACGCGGCACACTGCGCCGGCCGGCTGACGTTCGCCGTCAACGACGTCGTGCTCGATCGCAACTTCTGGGAGGCCGTCGACGCCTGGCTGCCCGGATCCGCCAAGGCCCCCGGGACGCGCGAGCACTACGGGAAGGTGATGCGGGCGCTCCGACGCGCTGGTGCGATCGCGGAGGGCCTGCCGGTCCGCGGCCTCGCGCTCGTGGATTGGCAAGCGGTCTACAACGCCTGGCCGACGGGCGCGGTGACGTGGAACCGCACGCGCGGCGCGCTGTCCCGGTTTCTCACGATGGCCCTGGGCGACAAGTTCGACCCGTTCCGCCGCGCGGTGATGGCGAAGCTGCCACGGGCCGACGAAGGCGAGGGCCGCGTGCCCGATCTGACGCCGGAGCGCTTCTGGACGGTCCTCGGGCAGGTCGCCGAGGCCCTGCGCCCGGTGTACGTGCTCATGGTCGGCACCGGCGTCGAGCCCGGCGTCCTCGCCTCGGCGCGGCTCGCGCCCGATCGGCAGGCGCTCGTCGTCCAGGGCGCGAAGAAGGGGCGTCAGGGCGAGACCGTCATTCCCCTCTCGCCCGAGCTGTGGGTCTACGCGCGGCTCGCCATCCCCTGCAGCTTCACGCGGGACTATCTGTACCGGCGCTGGAAGCGCGCGGCGCGCGCGGTGGGCGCGGCCGAGCTACGACTCTACGATCTCCGACATGCTTACGGCCAGTGGCTCGTGAACGCCGGCGTCGCGCAGTCGGTGGTGCAGGTGGGGATGCGGCACAAGGTCGCGGCGATGACGGCGCGCTACACGAAGCAGAAGGACCGGGGCACGATCGCCGCGGTGATGGCGGGCGTCTTATTCGGCGAAAGTCCCGCCGTTCCTCCCGCTCCCGCTCCCCCGCTGCAGCTCGTGCAGGGGGCCTAACGTGCATGGCGGTGGCATGTTGTTCAGCGTGCTGAAGGGATGCGCCCGGGAGGATTCGAACCTCCGACCAACAGCTTAGAAGGCTGCTGCTCTATCCACCTGAGCTACGGGCGCCGGCCCTGACTTCCCGGAACCTAACATCCGCCCGCGGCGGTGTCAGCCACGTGCCGCAGATCCGCCCGTCCGTGCCGCAAAAACGCCCTAGTCGTGATCGCGGCGCCATCGTACTGTGGGGGCACCCATGCGCACCCCGATGCAGGCCCGGTCCGACCCCCCCCCGCTGCTGGGCACCGACGCGACGCCCGAGGCCGCCGCCGGCGGCGACGCCCGGGTTCGCAGCGACCTCGCCCGCCTGCTGCAGACACGCTTGCTGCGCGAGAGCGGCCTCATCCTGCTCGGGCACCCCCTGCTCATCGCGATGGTCGCCTTCGTCGCCTGGCCCGATACCCCCCACCGCGTGATGCTCGGCTGGGTGGCCGCCGTGGTCCTGGCGACCGCGCTCCGCGGGGCCTGGCTCGAATTGGTGAAGCGCCGCCCCTTGAGCGATCAGGACGTCCGGCACGGCGTCCGCATCACCGTCGTCGCCCTGGGCGTGTGCTGGGGCGTCGGCGCCGCCCTCGTCCTTCCGGACGTGCCCTTCGAGACGACCGCGGTCATCCTGGTCGTGCTCGCCGGCCTCATTGCCACCTCCCTCACAACGCTCGCCGCCGACCCGTTGAGCTTCCGCGCGTTCCTGGCGGCGATCACCCTGCCCGCGCTCGTGTCGCTCGCGACGGGTCCACGCGACCGGGGGCACCTCGCGGCGCTGGGGATCGCGGCGCTGTTCACCCTGGCGATGGCGGTGATGGCCCGCCGCGCGCACCACACGCTCGTGGATCATCTGCGCGCGACGGCGCGGCTCGCCGTCAGTGAAGAGACGGCCAAGCGCGCCGAGGCCGTCATGCGGGAAGCGCGTGACCTGGCGGAGCGCACCGCGAGCGCGCGCTCCGCGTTCCTCGCGAACATGAGCCACGAGATCCGAACGCCGATGAACGCCATCCTGGGGTTCGTCGAGCTGATCCTCGATACGGATCTCACGACGGAGCAGCGGCGCGCCCTCGAGCTCGTGCGGTCGTCGTCCGAGGCGCTGCTCATGATTCTCAACGACATCCTCGACTACTCCAAGATCGAGGCGGAGCACCTCGAGCTCGAGTCGATCCCCTTCGACGTCTCGAAGCTCGTGCATGCGACGGCGAGCCTGCTGGCCGTGCGGGCGCGGGAGAAGCACCTCGAGCTGCTCGCGGATGTGCCGCCCGAAGTTCCACGCGCGGTCCGCGGCGATCCGACGCGCCTCCGCCAGGTGCTGACGAATCTGATCGGCAATGCCATCAAGTTCACCGAGCACGGGGAGATCGAAGTATCGGTGGCCGCCTTCGAACCCGAGGGCGGCAAGGCCCGGCTGCGCTTCGCCATCCGCGACACGGGGATCGGCATCGCTCCCGAGCACCTCGAGTCCGTCTTCCAGGAGTTCACCCAGGCCGATTCGACGATGACGCGCCGCTACGGGGGCACGGGACTGGGGTTGGCCATTTCCCAGCGGCTCGTACGGCTCATGGGGGGCGAGCTCGAAGTCGCCAGCACGCCAGGCAGCGGCAGCGAGTTCTCGTTTGCGCTCACGTTTCCCGTCGAGGCCGCGGCCGCCGCTCGCGGCACCGACCGTGCCACGCTCGGCGGCCGGACCATGCTGGTCGTCGACGACAATCAGACCAACCGCCGCATTCTCCGGGAGATGCTGGCCGCGGAGGGAATCAAGGTGGACGAAGCGTCCACCGCGACCGATGGACTCGCGACGCTGCGCCGCGCCGCCCGGAAGGGTGCACCGCACGATCTCGCGATTCTCGACGTGCAGATGCCGGACATGGACGGCTTCCAGCTTGCCACGACCGTCCGCGCGGAGCCGGCCATCGCCCGCACCAGACTGCTGATGCTGACGTCCGCGGGCCAGCGGGGCGACGGCGAGCGGTGCCGCGAGCTCGGGATCCGCGCCTATCTCACGAAGCCGCTGTCGCGAGCCGACCTGCTCGAGGCCCTGGGCGCGGTGCTGGCCGGGCCGCCACCGGACGCGGAGGGCAGCGCCAGCGTGATCACCCGCCATAGCATCGCCGAATCGCGGCGGTCGCTCCGCATCCTGCTCGCGGAGGACAACCTGGTGAATCAGCAGGTCGCCGTCGCGATGCTCGTGAAGCGGGGTCACGAGGTGCACGTGGCGAGCAACGGCCGAGAAGCCGTGGCAGCGGTGCAGCAGCGTGATTACGACGTGATCCTCATGGACATCCAGATGCCCGAGATGAACGGCTTCGAGGCCGCGCAGGCGATCCGCGCCCTGCCCCAGGGCAAGGCACAGCGGATCATCGCGCTCACGGCCCACGCCTTGAGCGGTGAGCGCGAACGCTGCCTGGCCCACGGCATGACGGACTACCTCGCCAAGCCCTTCAAGGGACACGAGCTGTTCGGGATGGTGGAGCGGGCGGCCGACGGCGCACCCGGCCCCGAACCCGCCGAGACCGCCGCGCTCGCCGCGCCGGTCGATGTGGAAGGCTTCCGGACCATGTTGCGCGAGGCGGGCGCGGAGCAGGCCATGTACTCGATTCTCGACACCTTCGTGCGGCAGGCGCCGGAACGCCTTGCCGCGCTGGCGACGGCAGTGGCCAGCGGCTCGGGACCTGACATCGCCCAGGCCGCCCACGTGTTCCGGGGCGCCGCCGCGACGATCGGCGCGCGAGACCTGGCCGGCCTGCTCGAGCACGTTGAAACGCGGGCGCAGGCGGGCGATATCCCGGCTGCCCGGGAGGGTTTCGAGCCCATTAGTGCGACGGCACACGGTGTCGTGGACTATCTGCGAGCCCAACGCACGCTGTCTGGGGAGGCCCGATGAGGATTCTGCTCGCCGAGGACGACGCCGTCGCGGGACGCACGCTGCTGGCGATCCTGACCGCCCAGGGCCACGACGTGGCAGCGGTGGGCAACGGGATCGACGCATGGGAGCTGTGGCAGGTATCCCAGCATCGGGTCGTGGTCTCGGACTGGTTGATGCCCAAGATGGACGGCCTGGAACTGTGCCGCCGGATCCGCGCGCGGCCGCCGGGACCCTACACGTATTTCGTGATGCAGACGATTCGGAGCGGGCTCAGCAGTTTTCTCGAGGCCATGAGGGCCGGGGTGGACGACTTCATCACCAAGCCTATCGTCCCCGAGGAGCTCGTCGCCCGCCTCGAGGTCGCCCAACGCATCCTGGGACTACGGGAGGAGCTGCTGACGCTGGAGGGGTTGCTGGCGGTGTGCAGCTACTGCAAGCGGATCCGCAACCTGGATGACGTCTGGATGTCGCTCGAGCAGTACGTGGAAGCCCACTCCGCCACCCGGTTCAGCCACGGCGTCTGCCCCGACTGTTACGAGAAGTACCTGCGGGCGCAGGTGGAGGGGTGAAATCGGGGCGGCGGGATTCGAACCCGCGACCTCCTGGTCCCAAACCAGGCGCGCTACCGGACTGCGCCACACCCCGAGACTGCGCGACACCCAGGAAGCTACAAACGAAGACCCAGAAAGCTACGCCGAGCGCCGCACCAGCACCTCGATGAGCGCCCGGAACGCCCGGCCGCGATGGGACACCCGGCGTTTCGCGCTCGGGGCCGCCTCGCCGAAGCTCATCTGCAGCTCGGAGGAATAGAACAACGGATCGTACCCGAAGCCCGCGTGTCCCCGTGGCTCAGGCAGAATGAAGCCCTCACACGTCGCCTCGACGATCTCCGGAACCGCGCTCGGCACGGCGAGGAAGGCGACGACGCACCGGTACCGGGCCGTGCGCCGCTCCTCGGGCACGCCGGCGAGCCGCTCGAGCAGAAGGGCGTTGTTCGCCGCATCGGCCCCGGGACCCTCGACGCCCGACCAGCGGGCCGATCGCGTCCCGGGCGCGCCGCCCAGCGCGTCCACCTCGAGCCCCGAGTCGTCGGCGACGGTGGGGAGCCCGCTGCGGCTCGCGAAATACCGCGCCTTGGCAACGGCGTTCTCGACGTAGCTCGCCCCGATCTCCAGGTCTGCTTCGTCGGGGAGCCGCTCGAGGAATCGGTCGGGAGGGAAGGCGAGCTCGAACGGCAGGCCGGCAAACAGGTCGCGGATCTCGCGTGCCTTGCCGGGGCTGCGCGTCGCGACGAGCAACTTCACGAGCGCAGCTTCCGCACCAGGTCCGTCGTGGACTTGCCCTCGATCAGGGGCACGCGCACGACCCGCCCCCCCCACCCCTCGACCTCGGCCGCGCCGACGATCGTCTCCCGGGTGTAGTCAGCTCCTTTGACGAGCACGTCGGGGCGCAGGCGCTCGATGAGCGCGAGCGGGGTGTCCTCCCCGAACAGCACGACGCAATCCACGGCCGCGAGCGCCGCCAGCACACGTGCCCGGTCCGCTTCGGCGAGGAGCGGCCGGTCGGGCCCTTTGCCCAGCCGGCGCACCGACGCGTCGGAGTTGACGCCCACGACGAGCGCGTCCCCCGCGGCGCGCGCCGCTTCGAGCAGGGCGATGTGGCCGGCGTGCAGGAGATCGAAGACGCCGTTGGTGAACGCGACCCGTCCCCGCTGCGCCCGGCGCCAGGCGGCCGCGGCGTCAGGCGTACGGATCTTCGCGGCGGTGTTCAGAGCGGCTGCGTGGCCCGGGGATAGAAGTTGAACGTGTGCGTGAAGAACGGGAGGTGGACGGTTTCGCTGTAGCTGGTCTCGATGCGGATCTCCCGTGGCGCGGCCGTGCGGCTGATGACGACGAGGGCGCTGGCCGAATCGGGGAGGCCGATTTCCTGCGCCGCCGCCTGGATGCGGCGGCGAATCGTCCCATCGTCGAGCGCGGCCGCGATCCGGGACTGCGATCGCATCTCGTCGAGCAGCCGGTAGTAGCGGAAGTACACCTCGCCGATGTTGACGCCGTAGTACAGCACCGCCACGAAGATCAGCAGCGAGACGAGACATCCGGTCGAGCTCGCGCCGCGACCGCCGGAGAGTCCATTAGGGCGACGGGTCACCACTGGGACTGCGCTCCATCCACGATGTCGTTGACGAGCTTCTGGAGGGCGAGCTTACGGCCCTGGACTTCCTGCGGCGGATCGTACTCGCCGTCCACGGAGAGCCCCTGCCGATTCCACACCGTCTTGCCCTCGCGCTGATTCACGATCTCGACGTCGACAGTCAACACCACCTTGCGCCGCGTCACCGTCACCCGGCCCTGCCCCGGCTGGAACGCGACGGGCAGATCGGGCTCGTAGCGGACCACGCGGCCGCGCACAATCGCGTCGGCAGTCGCCTCGCCCGCCAGCCGCAGCCCCAGCCGCCCTTCGACCGCTTCGCGCACCGCATCGTTCACTTCCTGCGTCAGCGCCGGTTCCGGCGTGTCGTTCTCGAACGGCAGGATCGCCACCGTCTTGACGCCGGGCAGCACGCCGCCGGCGAATCCGTAGAGACAACCGGCGAGCCAGATCGCCGAGGCGCTAGCGGCGGCTGCGCCACAACGCCGGCGGAATGACCGCCGCCGTGTCCACTCCCACGACCGTGAGCTCAAACCGTGCCTTCGCCTCCGGAAAATCGATGCGCGCCGCCAGCGGGCGCGCCCGCGGATCGAGCCGCGTGCGGCTCCGCGCCACCACCGCTCCGCCCGCGCGTCGCCACTCGGCTTCGAGCACCCGCTCGACCCCGGACGTGGCGACGTAGGCCAGGGTGTCGCCCGGCTGGGCGAAGCGCCAGATGACGCGGCCGCCCGCCTGCGCGAGGCCGGACACCGCCGCGCCCTCGCCCGGCGGCCGGACCATTCCGAGCGACGCCCACAGCATCGGGATCGCGGGCACGAGCGAGCGGAAGCTCGCGGCGGGGTCCGCCCACGCCACCGTGTCGCCGATCACCACCGCCGCGCCGCTGCCCAAGCCGAACGGGCCGGCGTAGTCGAAGCGCAGCGAGTCGGGCGGCGCGATGCGCGCGCTGCCCCGCCCTGCGTACCGCACGTGGCCGTCCTCGTAATGCCACCGGAACCGGATCACCGTCGGTCCGGCGGGCAGCGTCGCCCGCGTCCACGCCACGGCGCTGTCGCGGCTCGCGGGCGCCAGCGCCACCGGCACGAGCGGCGCGGGCGGGCCCGGACAGCCGGCGAGCAGCGTACATGCGCCAATGTAGGAAAGGGCGCGGAGCCGGTCAAGCAAACCCCATGGCCGCCTCAGTAGTTGAACCCGAAGAAGAAGTCCACGAACTTCGTGCCGCGGCCGCTGCGGGGCAATCCGTAGAAGCTCACGTCCCCCGAGTGAAAGCGGTAGCCGAGGTCGAGCCGCAGGACAAGCGGCGGGCCGATCGGCATCCGCAGGCCGAGCCCGCTCGAGCCGAGCACCCCGCGCCTAGTGGTGGTCTCCGTCCAGGCACGCCCGTAGTCCACGAACAGCGCACCCTGCACGCCGGGGAAGCGGGCGGCGCCGAACGGGAAACCGATCGTGAGGAAGTCGGTGATGGGGAAGCGGTACTCCGCGTTGAGCATCCAGGCGCGGGTACCCGCCACGTAGCCGTAGCGCGGGTAGCCCCGCAGCCCCCACGATCCCCCGATGTTGACGCGCCGGGGCCGCTCGCCCCCGGAGGCGTACCCCTGGAGGCGGAGGGCGAGGGCGCCGTGGAGCGACGTGCGCAGATACTCCCGCACGTCGGCGGTCAGGAGCCAGGAGTCGAACCGGCCGTGGCTCAGGTCGTTCACGAGGCCGGCGGTGAAGTTGTAACGCTCCCCGTCGATCGGGCCGGTCGCCAGCCACAGCGTATTGTCCTTCACGTAGCTCAGGTAGTTGGACGCAAGCCAACCGACGCGCCGCAGCTCATCCACGCCTTCGGTGAGCAAGTCGAAGCGATCGGACCGCTCGAGCCGATACTCGCCCACGAGGCGGCGGAAGCGCGTGAACGGATAGCGCACCTGCGCGAGGAAGCCGTAGGAGGTCTCTTCGAAGAGTGAATTGAAGTCCCCCTCGTAGAACAGGCCTCGCTGGCGGAACGCCCCCACCCCCCAGTTGATGCGGCGCGCCTGGTTCAGGTAGAACACCGTGCCGTTGACGTTGTCGACGAGGTTGCCGAGGCCGCTGCCCTGAAACGAAGACAGCCCCACGAACACGACGTGATCGGAGAGCAAATCGCTGAAGAGAAACACCGCACCCTGCGCCGCTCCAAGTCCGGGGGCCACCACGGCGTCCCCCGCGGCGAAATCGAGCGTGAACTTCTTTTCGTAGGGCGCGCCGTCGGCCCGGGCGTATTGCGGATGCGACAGCTCCCCCCACGTCCACGCGGGCTCGGGCAAGCCGCCCGCCAGTGCGAACGCCGTCCCCTCCCCCCCCCTCCCCCCGGCGGTCGTGTCCGCGAGCGGCTCCGCGTAGTAGATGTTGAAGCTCAGATCCGCGAAGCCGCCGAACAGCAGCCCTCCCTTCGCCGCACTGTCCCGCGCCGGGACCCACTGCGGATCGAAGGCGCCGTTCAACGTGCTGGT
>JBGPOM010000042.1:0-9496 GCA_041488075.1 Gemmatimonadota bacterium | reverse complement strand
GTAGGCGAAGAAGCGGCCGTCGTCCAGCGTGCAGAGCAGGACGGTGTATTTCGTCTCCTCCTTGGTGAGCGCCCGGTCGTACACGACCAGGGAGCCCGTCATCCGCGGCTGGACGATCAGCCGATCGCCGCTGGCCAATCGGAACACGGCGTGCTTGGCGCGACGGCTGACTTCCTCGACCACGTTCCCCCGCAGCGCGCGGAGCAGGCGCGGCTTCGAAACGCGGCGCAGTACGTCGCTCTTCACGAGCCGCGCGCGCACGATGCGGTACCCCTCGAGCCGTGGGGCGAGCTCCCGGACGATCGTCTCGACTTCAGGCAGTTCCGGCACGCCGGATCTCACGCCAGGCGATGTCGCGGCGCCAGGTCTTCCCCTCGAACGCAATGCGCTCGCACGCTGCGGCGCTCGCCCGCGCCGCCGCCGGCACGTCGGCGCCGAGTCCCGTCACGTTGAGGACGCGGCCCCCGGCGGTCCTGAGCGTCCCGCCCGAGTCGCGGGAGGTCCCGGCGTGGAATACCACGACGTCGGACCCCAGGTCCTCGGGGGAGGGGATGCGGATCACGGCTCCGCGCTCCGGTTTCTCCGGGTATCCCCGCGCCGCCAGCACCGTGGTGACGGCCGCCCGCGTGGGGGCGATGACGCCGGTCTCTCCTCCCCCCGGCCGCCAGCGGCCCCGCGCGATGTCCCCGAGCTGTGTGGTGATTCCGGGCGCGAGGGCGGGGAGAATGGCCTGCGCCTCGGGATCGCCGAAACGGCAGTTGAACTCGAGGACGTAGGGCGTGCCGTCCCCGGTCAACATGAGCCCCGCGTACAGCACGCCCTCGTAGGGGGCGCCCTGCGCCGCCATCTCGCGCAGCACCGGCTGGAGCACGTCGCGGCGCACACGCGCCAGGAGCGGCGCCGTCGTGAGGCTCACGGGGCAGTAGGCGCCCATGCCGCCGGTGTTGGGGCCGGTGTCGCCCTCGCCCAACCGCTTGTGATCCTGGGCCGGCGGCAGCACGACGATCCGCTCGCCGTCGGTCAGCGCCAGCACCGACAGCTCCTCCCCTTCGAGGAACTCCTCGATCACGATCTCCTTGCCGGCGTCGCCGAGCGCATGGCCGGCGAGCAGGGCGCGGGCGGCGTCCGCCGCCGCCTCCCGCGTGGCGCACACGACCACCCCCTTCCCGGCGGCGAGCCCCGAGGCCTTGACGACGAGCGGCTCGGCGTGGGTGCGGATGTAGTCGAGGGCGGGGGCGAGCTCGGCGAACGTCGCGCTGGCGGCAGTGGGCACGCCGGCACGGCGCATCACTTCTTTGGCGTACGCCTTCGACGACTCGAGCCGCGCCGCGGCCGCGCTCGGTCCGAAGACGGCCCGCCCGGCGCCGTGCAGCCGGTCGGCCAGGCCGGCGGCGAGCGGCGCCTCGGGGCCGATGATCGTCACGTCGATGTCGTGCCGGGTAACGGCCGCGACGAGGTCGGTGACGGCGGTCGCGGCGATCGGGAGGTTGGTGCCGAGTGCCGCGGTGCCCGGGTTCCCGGGGGCGGCGAAGAGGGTGGTGTCGGGGGCGTCACGCTGCAGGGCCCAACAGAGCGCGTGCTCGCGCCCGCCGCCCCCGACGACCAGGATTCTCACTTCTTCTTGAAGGCGTCCGAGAAGGCTTGGGCGGCCCGCTTGGCGGTGTCCACCACGTCGTTCACGACGGCCTTGGCTTCCTTCATGTAGTGCTCGCGCGCCTCGTCGATGTCCTTGTCGAGGGGCCGCTTCTCCGCCTCGGGGCCACGCCGCGTGTACTCGCCCCGCAGGATGCGCTCGTAGTTGCCGGCTTCGATCCAGCGCTGCAGCTCAGCGGCGCGCAGCGTGTTGAACGGGTGCGTCCGGTCGAGCGTGTTGAGGATCTGGAAGATGCGGTCGAGGGCCCCGCCCGTCTCCTCGTATTCCTTGGCTTGCACGAGAAAAGCGTTCAGGTCCGTCTCCGCCACGGTCCCGCCGCCCGCCATCTTGAGGAACATGCGCAGGGCCGGGATCGGGTCTTGGATCGCCAGGAGTCCGGCGCGGTCGGACGACAGCTCGCTCTTGCGGTACCACTCGAGCAGCGCGATGCGGACGGGCAGCAGCGCGAGACCCGCCAGAAAGGGCAGGGAGGCGAAGCTGACGTTGAGGATGATGACCAGGATCGTGCGATACAGCGCGTGCCCGCTCATCACGTGCCCCAGCTCGTGGCCGAGCAGGGCGCGCATCTCGTCGTCGTCGAGCAGTTTCAAGGCGCCCGAGTTGATGACGATGAAGGGCTTCTCCATCCCGAAGGCGCCGGCGTTGACGAAGGGCGTCTGCGAGACGAACAGCTCCGGCCGCGGCTCCCAATCGAGCGTGGTGAGCACCTCGGTGTAGAGCTGGTTCAGCCCGGGGAACTGCGTCGGCCCGACGCGGACGGCGTCGGCCTGGAAGAGCAGGCGCACGCCCCGCTCGCCGATGAAGCCGTAAATCTTCTTCACGACCTCGTCGAAACCGGGGACGGCACGAAGCGACTGCAACGCGGCGCGGTCGGCGGGGTGTTCCCACGAGACCGGGGCGATCTGGGTCAGGACCTTGCGCGGCCGCGCGGCGGGGAGGCTCGTAGCATCTGTCATGCGTGTCTCCTACGATCGAGTGCCATTACCTACGAGTCCCGATGTCCCGTGTTTCGTTGGGGCACGGCATTGCCGTGCTCGTACCTCAATCATCGGCCAGCGCCTGGTCCAGATCGGCGATCAGGTCGTCCACGTCCTCGATACCCACCGACAGCCGGACCAGGCTGTCGGTCAGGCCCATCCGTTCGCGCATCTCGCGCGGCACGCTGGCGTGGGTCATCGAGGCGGGGTGGCCGATGAGGCTCTCCACGCCGCCCAGCGATTCGGCCAACGCGAAGATCTTGGTGCGCTCGACGAAACGGCGCGTGAACCCCGCATCCCCGAGCTCGACGCTCAGCATGCCGCCGAAGCCCTTCATCTGGCGGCACGCCAGCTCGTACTGCGGATGCGAGGGCAGCCCCGGATAGTAGACGCGCTTGACTCGGGGCTGGGTGCCGAGCCACTCGGCGATGCGGCGGCCGCTCGAATCGTGCTGGCGCATCCGCAGGGCGAGCGTCTTGGCGCCGCGCAGCGCCAGCCAGCAGTCGAACGGCCCCGGGACGGCCCCCGACCCGTTCTGGATGACCGCGATTCGCTCGGCCAAGTCGTCGCGGTTCGTCACCAGCAGGCCCCCGATCATGTCGGAATGGCCGTTCAGGTACTTCGTGGTCGAATGCAGCACGATATCGGCGCCGAATTGCAGCGGCTGCTGAAAGAACGGCGTTGCGAACGTATTGTCCACGACGAACAAGGCGCCGGCCTTGCGGGCGATCTCACCCGTCGCCGTGAGATCGCACAGGCGCATCATCGGGTTCGTGGGCGTCTCGGCATAGACCATCTTGGTCTTGGGCGTCACCGCCGCCGCCACGGCCGCCGTGTCGCCGCCGTCCACGAAGCTGAAGGTGAGGCCGAGCCGCGCCCAGATGTGCGTCATTTGGCGGTGCGAGCCGCCGTACACGTTTTCGCCGCTGACGATGGTGTCGCCCGCCGAGCACAGCTTGATCACCGCGTCGAGCGCGGCGAGTCCCGAGCTGAAGGCGAATCCGTGGCGGCCCCCTTCCAACGCGGCGACGTTCCGCTCGAGCGCTTCGCGCGTCGGATTGCTCGTCCGCGCGTACTCGTAGCCCTTGTGCTTGCCGAGCCCCTGCTGGACGTACGTGGAGGTCTGGTAAATGGGCGTCATCACGGCGCCGGCGAGCGGCTCGGGCACCTGGCCGGCGTGCACCGCGCGGGTGGCGAAGCGCAGCGTCAAGTCGTGGTCGGCAATCCGCGTCATGGTCGGAACGTAAGGGTGGCTTCCCGAAGGGGCAAGCGACGGGTACGTTAGCGACAATGTCTTCATTCACCGGCCTGCGGTGCCTCGTCGTGGACGACGAGCCGCGCCTGCGCCGCGTCCTGTGCCGTCTCCTCGAAGGCGAAGGATTCCTCTGCGCGGAGGCGGGATCGGGCGTCGAAGCGCTGGCCCAGCTCGAGATCCAGCCCGTGCCGCTCCTCATCTCCGACTTGCGGATGCCGGAGATGGACGGCGTGGCGCTGTTGCGCGAAGTGACGGCGCGCTGGCCCGAGACCGCCGTGATCGTCGTGACCGCCGTCGCCGAGGTCGAGAGCGCCGTGGCGTGCCTCCAGATGGGCGCGCTCGACTACGTCGCCAAACCGTTTCACTTGGATGAGGTGCGCGCCCGCGTGACGCAGGCGCTCGACAAGCGCCGGCTGATCCAGGAGAACAAGAGCTACCAGCTCCACCTCGAGGAGCGGGTCGAGGCGCAGGCGCGGCGCATCGAAGAGGTGTTCCTCGAGGGGGTGCACGCGCTGGTGCACGCGCTCGAGGCGAAGGATGGGTACACGCGCGGTCACTCGATGCGCGTGTCCAACTATTCCGTGAACATCGCCCGCGCGTTGGGCCTCGACAAGGAGCTCGTGGACACGATCGCGCTCGGCGCCGAGCTGCACGACATCGGGAAGATCGGGGTGAGCGAGAGCATCCTCCACAAGGCGGCGAAGCTGACCGACGAGGAATACCGCCACATCATGGAGCACCCGGTCATCGGGTTCCACATCCTGGGACCCCTGATGCGGGACGCCCCCGGCGCGCTCGCCATCGTGCGCTCCCACCATGAGCGCATCGACGGCAGGGGTCTCCCCGACGGGCTCGCGGGCGAGGCCATCCCGTTCGAAGCACGGGTGGTCACCGTCGCCGACGCCTTCGATGCCATGACGAGCGTCCGCCCCTACCGTCCCTCGCTGTCGGTCGCGAGCGCGATGGCGGAGCTTGAAGAGGGAAAGCGCGTCCAGTTCGACCCCGCCGTCGTGGACGCCTTCCGGCGCGCCTTCCCCGAGGTGGGATCGCTGCCTATCCCCACGCCGCAGCTGCAGCCGTTGCGTCTCCCGGTCCGGGTGATGGACGCTCGCCGGGCCTGATGTCCGATACCCTCATGATCGGTGTGTCGGGGGTGCGGGGCCTCGTCGGCACCGATCTCACTCCCGAAGTCGTCGCCCGGTGGGCGGCGGCGTTCGGCGCCTGGGCGAAGGCCGGGAAGATCGTCCTCGGCCGGGATGCGCGCACGTCGGGACCGATGTTCGCGCGCGCGGCCACGGCCGGGCTCATGTCGGTGGGGTGCCGGGTTATCGATGTCGGGCTCGTCCCGACGCCCACGGTGCAGCTCGCCGTCGAGCATCACCGCGCCGCGGGCGGGATCGTCCTCACCGCCAGCCACAATCCCATCGAATGGAACGCCCTGAAATTCGTCGGCCCGGACGGCATCTTCCTCGATACCGAGGCCGGCGCGCGCGTGCGCGCGTTCGCCCAGGACGGTCCGATCGGCCGAGCCGCCTACGATGCGTTGGGCGACGTCGTCCTCGATCCGGACACGGTGGAGCGCCATCTCGACGCGGTGCTCGCGCTGCCGGGACTCGACGTCCGGGCGATCCGGCGGCGGCGATTCCGGGTCGCCCTCGACACGGTGCGCGGGGCCGGAGGCGTCGTGATGCCGGCGCTGCTCGAGCGGCTGGGATGCCGCGTGGCGGCGATCAACCTGGCGACCGACGGTCGGTTCCCGCGGCCGCCCGAGCCGCTCCCCGAGCACTTGAAGCCGTTGGGCGCGCTGGTGCGGCGGCACAAGGCCGATCTTGGAATCGCCGTGGATCCCGACGTGGATCGCCTCGCGGTGGTGGACGAGCGGGGCAGAGCGATTGGGGAGGACTACACGCTGGCGTTCGCGGTGCGGGCGGTGCTCGGAACGATGGAAAGACGGAAAGTTGGAACGCGCTCGACGGGCCGGCGTTCCATCGTGCCATCGTTCCATCGTTCTATCGTCGTGTGCAACCTCTCCACGTCGCTCGTGGTGGAAGACGCGGCACGGGAATTCGGTGCGGACGTCGCGCGCGCCCCCGTGGGCGAGGCGCACGTGGCCCGCAAGATGCTCGAGCTCGGCGCGGCGATCGGCGGAGAGGGGAACGGGGGGGTGATGTACCCGGCGCTGCACGTGGGGCGCGACGCGCCCGTGGCGGCGGCCCTCGTCCTGGCGTTGCTCGCGCGCGAGGGGCGGGCCGTGAGCGAACTCGTCGCGCGCGCGCCGCGCTATACCATCGTCAAGGCGAAGCTGGCGCGCGGCCCGCGGCTCGAGCCCGTGTACGAGGGGCTGCGCCGCGCGTTCCCGGACGCCACGGCGGACACGCAGGACGGCCTGCGGTTGGCGTGGCGGGACCGGTGGCTGCACGTGCGGCCGTCGGGGACGGAGCCGATCATCCGGTTGATCGCGGAGGCGCCCACGGCGCCCGAGGCGGAGCGACTGATCGACGAGGGGCGGCGACTATGTGCGGCATCGTAGGCTACACCGGGCAGCGGGCGGCGGCGGGACTGGTGCTCGAGGGGCTGAAGCGGCTCGAGTACCGCGGCTACGATTCGGCGGGCCTCGCGGTCGTGCACGACGGGCGGATCGAGATCTTCAAGGCGGCGGGGAAGATCACGGTGCTGGAGCGCCAGCTGGGGTCGACCCTTCCGGCTGGCCACACGGCGATCGCCCACACCCGCTGGGCCACGCACGGCGCGCCGACGACCGCCAACGCGCACCCCCATTCCGATTGCGGCGGCACGCTCGCCCTCGTGCACAACGGCATCATCGAGAACGCCGGCGCGCTGCGCACGGCCCTCACCAAGCGCGGTCACGTGTTCCGGTCCGAAACCGACACCGAGGTCCTGCCCCACCTGGTGGAGGAGCTGCACACGCAGGGCCGGCCGCTCGTGGAGGCCGTCGCCGCGGCGCTGCGGCAGGTCCAGGGCACGTTCGGCATCGCGATCGTGTCGACGCGGGAGCCGGACACGATCGTGGCGGCGCGGCGCGGCTCACCCCTGCTCGTTGCCATCGGCAACGGAGAGAACTTCGTCGCCTCCGACGCGTCGGCGGTGCTCGCCCACACCCGGTCGGTCGTGTACATGGACGACGGGGAAATCGCGGAAGTGCGCCCGGGCGACTACCGCATCCTGGACCTCGCGGCGGTGGAGAAGGAGAAGGTCATCACCCAGGTGGATTGGGACCTGGCGACGATCGAGCGCGGCGGGTACGCGCACTTCATGCTCAAGGAGATCATGGAGCAGCCCGAGAGCGTCCGGAACACGCTGCGCGGCCGCCTCCTCGAGGAAGAGGGCACGGTCAGGCTGGGCGGGCTCAACATCACCGATGAGGAGCTGCTCAAGATCCAGCGCATCGTGATCACCGGCTGCGGCACGTCGTGGCACGCGGGACTGATCGGCGAATACATGATGGAGGAGCTGGCTCGTATCCCCACCGAGGTCGAGTACGCCTCCGAGTTCCGCTACCGCAATCCGATCGTGGACGAGCGGACGCTGGTCGTCGGGATCTCGCAGTCGGGTGAGACGGCGGACACGCTGGCCGCGCTGCGCGAAGCGAAGCGGCGCGGCGCCCGTACGCTGGGCCTCGTCAACGTGGTGGGGAGCACCATCGCGCGCGAGGTGGACGGCGGCATCTACCTGCACGCCGGGCCGGAGATCGGCGTCGCCAGCACCAAGGCATTCACCAGTCAGATCGCGGCCCTGGCGCTGCTCACCCTGAAGATGGGCCGCCTGCGCGCCCTGTCGATCCTGCAGGGGCGCGAGGTGGTGCGCGCGCTCGCCCGCCTCCCGGACCTCGTGTCGCAGGTCCTGACGCGGGCAGCGCTCGTGGAGCGGATCGCCGAGCGGCTGCAGCGGGCGACGAACGTGCTGTACCTGGGCCGCGGCTACAACTTCCCCGTGGCGCTCGAGGGGGCCTTGAAGCTCAAGGAAATCTCCTACATCCACGCCGAGGGCTACCCCGCGGCCGAGATGAAGCACGGGCCGATCGCCCTGATCGACGATCTGATGCCGGTGGTGTTCATCGCGCCCAAGGACGCGGTCCACCAGAAGGTGGTGAGCAACGTGGAGGAGGTGCGGGCGCGGGGCGGGCGGGTGATCGCGA
This sequence comes from Gemmatimonadota bacterium, assembly GCA_041488075.1. Taxonomy (GTDB): domain Bacteria; phylum Gemmatimonadota; class Gemmatimonadetes; order Gemmatimonadales; family GWC2-71-9; genus 20CM-2-65-7. The sequence goes on along the minus strand of JBGPOM010000042.1, from coordinate 1,454 downwards.
TCGTCACCGCGGGCGACACCGCCCTCGCCAAACTGGCCGACCAGCTGATCGAGATCCCGGAGACGCTCGATCTCCTGACCCCCGTGCTCAGCGTGTTGCCGCTGCAGCTCTTCGCCTACTACATCGCGGTGCGGCGGGGGTGCAACGTGGATCAGCCCAGGAACCTGGCGAAGAGCGTCACCGTCGAGTGAGGGTCGTCCTGCAGCGCGTCTCCCGCGCCGCGGTGCGGGTGGGGCCTGACGGCAAGACGGTGGGGGAGATCGGCCGGGGCTTCCTCGTGCTGGCGGGGTTCGCGCCGTCGGACGGCGCCGCGTCGCTCGAGTGGATGGCGGAGAAGATTCTCGGCCTGCGGCTGTTCGGCGACGCCGAGGGGAAGATGAATCGCGACCTCGCCGAGGTGGGGGGCGGGCTGCTCGTCGTCTCCCAGTTCACCCTGTACGGCGATGCGAGCAAGGGCCGCCGGCCGAGCTTCACCGACGCCGCGCCTCCGGAGATCGCGATGCCCCTGTACGAGCGTTTCATTACCCTGCTGCGCGAGAAGGCGGCCGGGAAGGGGGGGGCGGGGGGCATCCCCGTCGCGACGGGAGAGTTCGGGGCGATGATGGAGGTCGAGTTGGTCAACGACGGGCCCGTCACACTGCTGCTCGAGAAGTGACCCCTCCCCCCATCGTCCTTGCTTCGGGCTCGCCGCGCCGCAAGCAGCTGCTCGAGATGCTCCGCATTCCCTTCCGGGTCATTGCCCCCGACGTGGACGAGCACGTGCTCCCCGGTGAGCAGCCGGGTCAGTACGTGACGCGCCTGTCGCGGGCCAAGGCCGAGGCGGTGATGGCGCGGGCGCCGGGCGACGTGATCCTCGCGGCCGATACGACGGTCGTGCTGGACGGCGCGATCTTCGAGAAGCCCGAGTCGCCGGCCCACGCCGTGGAGATGCTGTCGCGCCTGCAGGGGCGCACCCACGAAGTGATGACGGCGGTCGCGGTCGCGCGGGACGGTGAGCTGGCGCAGGCGCTGGACGTGTCGCGCGTGACGTTCCGGCCGGCGGACCGCGCCACGCTCGAGGCCTACGTCGCCACCGGGGAGCCGATGGACAAGGCCGGCGCCTACGCGATCCAGGGGCTTGGCGCGCCGCTCATCGAGCGGGTCGAGGGGGACTTCTTCGGGGTGATGGGGCTGCCGCTGCGGCTCGCACTCGATCTGCTGGCGCGATTCGGCCGGCCTTACCGCTTCACGCGGTAGACCGGCACCTTCTTCGCCTTCCCCTTGACCTGGATGGGCTCGAGCGCCTCGACCTTGGGGGGCTTCTTGAGCGCCCGGTAGAACGGCTCGGAGATCAGGATCTCGTTCAGCCCCGCCGACGAGCAGAGCCGGCTCGCGGTGTTCACGGCGTCGCCGATCACCGTGTACTCGAGCCGGCGGTCGGAGCCGATGTTCCCCGCGAACACCTCGCCGAAATT
>JBGPOM010000041.1:0-9603 GCA_041488075.1 Gemmatimonadota bacterium | reverse complement strand
CGCCCGATCGTCGCGCCCCGAGGTGCAGCAAGCTGCCCAGCAGGTGCTCGCCGTCTTGCAAGGCGCGCAGCCGTTCGTCGTGGCCGAGGGCCACAAGGGGGGTACGGTCGCGGGTGCGACGGGAACGGCGATCTACTTCCCGCTCGCGGGCGACGTCCAAGTCGCGTACTCCAGACTCGATTTCGCGAAGGCGACACGCTGGGGACAGCTCATAACGCAATACCGCCAGTGAGAAAGGATCGTCACGATGACGAGGCAAGTGATTCGCAGGAGTGACGCCGCCGTGCGGGCCGCCGGCACGCCCGGCACGCAGGACGAGTACCTCGACCGCCTGCTCAAGTTGATCCCGGGCGAAACGGTCGCCGCGTACCTGTTCGTCGCGGGGGTGATTCAAACCGCGCTCAAGGCCCAGCCGAGCGCGCTCGGCCTTTGGATGTGGATCGTGTTTGGCATCATTGGAATCGGCAACTTCTTCTACTGGAAACGCGCCAAGGTGACGGACCCGGCGCAATACATCCTGCTCACCGCGGCCTACGTCGTGTGGGTCTTCACCATCGGCGGCCCGTTCGCCACGACGGGTTGGTACCAGCCGTTCATGGGATCGGTGATCCTCGGCCTGTTCACGTTCCTGGCACCGCAGTTGTACAAGGGCGTGCCGACGAGCTAAACCCAGACTCGTTCCGGAGGACTTTATGTCTGATGCCGTTTTCATCACCAAGACAGAGTTCTACAAAGTCAAACCCAAGACGCCGATCACGCTGTCCGTGACGATCGGAGATGCACAAGTGGGAGGGACAGCGGTGACCTGGAAGGGAGCGCTCGTCGGCTCCGGCGCGGGCGTCACCGATCTGGAGATCGGCAAGAGCGGTGAGGATCTCCGCGACACGATTCTGGACTGCACCACCACAGTCAAGGACGTGAACCCCGATACGAACAACACCGACGTGACCTACACGCTGAAGGGCGGTCAGGCAGACCAGGACTTCCCCTACTCCGCCCAGGTCAGCGTCGCCGGCGGGCGCGCGATCTACGCGGTCACCTTCCGCCTTTCTTGAGAGGAGCCCAGCCATGCGCTCCCACACGTTCGCGGCTGGCCCCCTGCTCGCTTTCCTGCTGGCCGGGCGGCTGCCGGCCCAGGCGGGAGACTCCCTGCCCGCGTTCAATTCGGTTCGCACTCCGGTCTCGCCGGCCTTTGTCTTGCTGGGCATCGCGCCCACGTCAGTGGAGCGGCCCAACACGCCCGCCGACCTCGCGCTGTCGATTCTCAACCGCGCGGCGACGCTCACGGGCCTGCCACGGGACGTGGCCCTCGAGGTCAGTCCCTACTGGCTCGTGAAGCACCCGACGCTGACTTGGGAGGAGGACTCGACGCGCGGGATCGCCACTTCGCTGCTCCGCACGATGACGATCTCCGTGGCCACGGCGGACCTGGGGACGGAGACGCGGCCAGTCGGCGGGCTGGCCGTGGGCCTGCGCGCCGCGCTCGCCTCAGGACGCCTCTCCCAGGAAACGATCACGCAGTTGCGCCGGCTCGGGAGCATGCTCACGCAGGAGAGCGTCCTCCTCAGCGAGCTGAAGGAAGCGAAACGACAGGAACTCGACGACGCCCTGACGACCAGACTCAGGGGCGCCCGGTCCAAGGCGGACACCGTCCGGTTGGTGTCGCAACGGGACACTGCCATGGGCGACTTCCTGAAACACTTGCTCGATTCCGATGGCGACATCGATCCCGAGCGCTATCGCGCCGCGGTGGACAGCACGGACGCGTTGTTTGGCGATCTCGCGCTCAACCGAACGGGATTCGTGCTGGAGGTCGCGGGCGGACTCGTGTGGGCCGCGCCGGGAGACGTCGTGGACAGCGCGCGCGTCGGGCGCTGGGGGGCGTGGGTCACCGCGGGCTATCAGAGCCCGTCGTGGAGCTTCGTCGCCGTGAACCGCTTCCTCACCGCGGTGACCGACACGGCGTCGGACGTGCTGGACGTAGGGATCCGCCTCATTCATACCGAGCGCCGTTGGGCAGTGTCGGGGGAGGCGGTGTTCCGGGCGTTCTCGGGGGCGGGTGGGCCCCCGAATCAGCACCGCATCGCGGGCATCTTCGACTACAACATCGGCGAGAACCTGTGGGTCACCGCCACAATCGGCCGCGACTTCGATCCCGCGGCCTCGGGGAGCCTGCTCGCGCAGCTCGGTATCTCGTTCGGCCTTTCCGGGGAGCGGGTACAGACACCCTAATGTGCCGGGGAATGTCCGTCGCCGCTGCGCCGCCTCCGGAGCTCCTTGAGAAACCGACGCTCGACCCAGGCGGACCCGTGTGCCCGGACCTGCTCCCACGGCAGGCCGGTCAGCTCTTTGACGAGGCGGTAACAAGCGCTGGGGTGGCGGCGTGAACGGAACGCGATCCAGCACAGCGATACGCCCTGGCGCTCGGCGCAGTGGATCCAGGACAAAACCGTCGCCCACCCCGCCAACCGGTGGAGGGGCGGCAGCCCTTCGCGCTTCAAGAGCCGTGCGAGCTTGAACCGATTCGGCAGCCCCAACTCCCGCGCGACGGCATGAGCGGTGCCGATGGGTCCTTCGCTGAGGAGAATTGCCTCGACGACGGCGCGCGGGTAGAACGTCATCACCGGGCGGGTCGCCCGAATCGCGACGAGAGGCGTGCCGAGCATAGGAAGCCGGCGAATATGGGGCGCTGCCACAACACCCGCAATCAGCTGCCGGCGCGTGCTCAAAGTGTTACAGCGGGCCTAGTAGTGCGTCCCGTCGTATACACACGACTTCGTAACGGTCGGGCGTTGCTTCGAGATCGTAAAGTGCCCGTCCTGATAGCCGTACACGCGGATCGTGCCGTGACGGTTCGTGCAGAAGAGGCGCCCTCCCGTCGCGGCCTTATAGGCGGCGACCGCCTCCGGCATGGGATGCTGGTAGCCCTCGACGACGCCCGCGGAGATCACGACCGCCTGGGGCGTCACGGCGGCAAGCCAATCCGCCGACGTGCCGTTGTTGGCTCCGTGGTGCGCCGCCTTCAGGACGCTCACGTCCAGCAGGTCGCGCTCGTGGGCGACGAGCCAATCCCGTTCCTCTGCGTCCGCATCGCCCGCGAACAGGATCGAGAAACCCCCGTACTCCATGCGCACGAGGAGGGAGTTGTTGTTCTCGTCGACCGGGCAGGCGTCGTCGATCGGGTCCGGCGGCAGCACGATGAAGCGCACGCCATCGACCAGCAGCGTGTCGGCGCCGAGGGACTGCGCCGGGATGTGACGGTCGTTCAGGGCGGCGCGAATGGCGTCGTCGGTGGTCCGGTTCGGACAGTCCGCGAGGTTGCCGACAAAGCGATCCACGGGCAGCGATCGCAGCACCCGTTCGATGCCGGCGAAGTGGTCGCTGTGGCGGTGCGACACGATGACGAGCGCCAACCGCGTCACCCCGAACTGTGGACCGAGTGAATCGGCCAGCCTGCGATCGGGGCCGGCGTCGATCAGTACCCATTGCTGGTTCGGCGTGCGAATGAGAATCCCGTCGCCCTGACCGACATCCACGATTTGGGTGCGGACCGATTGCCCTGCACAAGGCGCAGCGACAACGAGGGCAAGCGTGCTAAGAAGGAGGTTCATGCACTTGACTTGCTGAACAACATGAAGATCGAAGTGAAAATCGCTATGACATAATGTGCAGAGGGTCGTGACGCGGAACCTCAGCTCACGAGATCCTTCAATCGGTACCAGGCGCCCGCCAGCGGCAAGAACCACGGCCGCTTGCGGTAGAACGGCATCGTGGGAAAGCGGAGCTCCGAGAACGGCAGGAGGTCCCCCTTGCCGGCAATGGCATCCGCGACTCTCGCGCCCAAGTATGTGGCCAGCGCCACGCCGTGCCCGCAGTAGCCCAGCGCGTAGTGCACGCCGTCCATCGTCCCGGCGTGGGGGAGCTGGTCGAAGGTGTACCCGACCTTCCCCATCCACGAATACTCGACGCGCACACCCGCGAGCTGCGGGAACACGTGCGTCATGCCGCGGGCGAGGATGCGGGCGCTGGCGGCGGTGGTGGTGGGCGTGAACGACGCCCGCCCGCCGAACAGCAGACGGTTGTCGGCGGTGAGCCGGAAGTAGAACAGCAGGTTCTTGGTGTCGCTCATGACCCGGCGCCGCGGGATGAGATCCTGGGCCACGCGGGCGTCGAGCGGCGCAGTCGCGATGATGTAACTGCCGATCGGGACCACACCGCGCCGCAGCCGCGGGGCCACGTCGCCGCTATAGCCGTTCGTGGCAACGAGGATTTCCCGCGCCCGCATCGGCCCGCGCGACGTCGTCAGGTCGAAGCCGCCCGCGGTGCGGCGCAACCGCCGTACCTCGACGCCTTCCAGGAGGCGCGCCCCGGCGCGGCGGGCGGCGGCGGCCATCCCGAAGAAATATTTCGCCGGATGGATCCCGCCGGCCGGCTCGAGCAAGCCGCCGTGGTAGGCGTCCGAGGCGAGCTCGCTGCGGAGGCGGCCCGGCGGCACCAGCTCCGTCTCGTACGCGAACGTCCGCGACAAGAGCGCCGCTGAACGCTCGAGCGCGGCGTAGTGCCCCGGCTTCCACGCGAGCGCGACGTAGCCGCAGCGCAGGTACTCGCATTCGATCGCCTCGCTCGCGACCAAATCCTCGAGGAAACGCACGGCGCCAAGCGACGCGGCGAACAGCGCCCGAGCCCGCACGGCACCGTGCTGCTTGAGCAGCTCATCGGCCCCGACCTTGAAGCCCGGCAGCACGAAGCCCCCGTTGCGGGTGCTCGCGCCCCAGCCGAGGGTTTGGGCTTCCAGGACGGTCACGTCGATGCCGTGGCGGGCCAGCGTGCGGGCGGCCGACACGCCGGTGTACCCGCCGCCGATCACGGCGACATCGGTATGCGACGGCAGCGACGGCTCGGCCGGCGAGGGCGGGGGCGGGGCCGTGTCGAGCCAGTAGCTCGTCGGGGGGTGCGACCGTTTCACCTTCTCGAGCGTCTCCTCCATCATGTCACCCTCACTCCGGCTCCTCGTCTTCGCGGGACTCGTCGCCGCTCCCGCTGCTGCCCAGACGCCCCAATCCGAGATCGTCAACCGCCTCGCCCCGACACTCGACAGCCTGGTGGCCGCAGGCCAGTTCTCGGGCGTCGTCCTCGTGGCGAAGGGCGGCGCGCCCGTGTTCGAGCGGGCCTACGGCTTTGCCGACCGGGAGGCGCGGACGCCAAACACGATCGAGACCGCGTTCAACTTGGGCTCGATCAACAAGTTCTTCACGATGATCGCGATCCGCCAGCTCGCCGACGCGGGAAAACTCGACATCGATTCCAGTCTGGCGCGCGCCTGGCCCGACTATCCCAACCAGGACGTGGCGCGGCGGGTGACGATCCGCCAGCTGCTCCAGCACCGCTCGGGGCTGGGGGGCAACATCTTCGGGGTCCCCGTGGGCGGCAAGCGGAGCGACGTGCGCCGCCTCGCCGACTATCTCCCCCTGTTCGTCAACGAGCCGCTGCAGTTCGAGCCCGGCAGCCGCAATCAGTACTCGAACGCCGGATACGTCGTGCTCGGCTTGCTCGTCGAGCGCCTGTCGGGTGAGACCTACTACGATTACGTCCGCCGTCACGTCTACGAGCCGGCGGGGATGACGCGCACAGCGCACTGGGCGGTGGATTCGCTCCCCGCCAACACGGCGATCGGCTACACGCGCGGCGGCGAGGACGCTCCCGCAGCGGCGCCGTTGACTCGGAATTCAACCTTGCTCCCCGGGCGCGGCAGCTCGGCGGGGGGCGGGTATTCCACCGCCCACGATCTGCTGCGGTTCATCGCGGCGCTCGGGGCGGCGAAGGTTCCCTCGGGCCCGCCCGGGGAGGGGGGGGGGATCGGGATCGCCGGTGGCGCACCGGGGATCAACGCGAGTGTCGAGGCGGGGCTGCCCGGCGGCTACGACCTCATCGTGCTGACGAATCTCGACCCACCGGCCGCCGAGCGCGTCGCGCGGATCGTGCGGGGATGGCTTGGCGCCCCCGACTAGGACCGATTAGGACCGACTCGCCGCCCGTATGAGGGCGTACGCGACCGCGGCGCCGATGGCCCCCCACACGAAATCCCACGGATCGAAACTGCGCGCGGGCAGCGGACCCTGCGCCACCTCGATCAGCGCCGCCAGCAAGGCGGCCAATCCCACGACGCGCAGGGCGCTTGGCCGCCCGGCAGGCGCGGCGGGCGCGTAGTACCAGTACAGCAGCGCCGCGAAGCTCCCGAACAACCCGAAGTGCACGACCTTGTCGGTCCACGACGGGAGCGCGTCGCTCAACGCCTCCGGCACGGGGAGCAGCGTGGCGAGGAGCAGAACCAATGTGTAGGCGAGGACGGCGGCACGGCGCCGGGCTTGGGAGATCACGCTCAGCCCCTAGGTGTGAAGCGCCGCGAACAGCGCCACCACCGCGATCACGACGCCGATCGCGGTCTTGGCCGCGGTGGCGGCGGCGCGGCCCAGCAGCGCGCCCCACCCGGCGCGCACCGCGCTGCCGGCCGCATAGGATTTCGAGTACTCGAAGATCATGGCGCCGGCGAACGATCCGATGAAGGCGCCGATCACGCTGCCGATCACGGGCACGGGGACGCCGATGACGGCGCCGACGATTCCACCAAGCAGCGCGCCCCACCCTGCCCGCTTCGATCCCCCGTAGCGCCGCGCGAGGCCGAAGCCGAGCCAGGCTTCGACGATCTCACCGGCCCCGGCGAGTGCGACGACGCCGAGGATCGTCCAAGTGCCGATCCCGTGGAAGTCCGTCAGCCAGCCGTAACCCGCCACGGCGAGTACCATCACCCACAGTCCCGGCAGGCCGAGCGCGACGAGCGCCAGCCCCACGAGGAAGCACACCACCATCAGCCAGATGAGGAGGGTGGGACTCATGGTCAGTGCGGCCCCGGCGAGCCGTCCGACCGTACGCTGCCGCGCACGATGTCGAGTCGCAGTTCCGTCCAGCCGTCCACCTGATAGTACGCGACCCGCAGCTCATGGCGTCCGCCCGTGAGCGAAGCCACGTCGACCATCGATTCGTGGGGCGTCCAGTGGTCGATCACGACCTCGCCGTCCACCCAGACACGCACCGCGTCGTCACTGATCGTGCGCAGGGTGTATGTGCCGGGGGAGAGGCTCACGGTCCCTGTGGCCTCGAGGGCGAAATGCTCGAGGGGCAATCCGGGGATTGCCGGACGATACCATTCGTAGTCGAGCCGCGGCGCGGAAAGCTCGAGGAGCGCAGTCGCGCCAAGCGATTCCGGTTGGGTCGTCCAGGCAAAGAAGCGCGCAGTCCAGTCGATCGGAGGCTCGAAGCGTCCGTACGAGAAGCGGTACGGCCGCCCGGCGGCGCGCGCGACTCCCCTCGGCGACACGGTCGCGACGCCGCGATACTCGAGCGTCACCTCCCAGTCGCCCACCGAATCGGAGGCGGGCGTCACCGCGACGGTATCGCCCACGCGGCCGGCGGTTTGCGACAGCGCTGCGACGCCGCGCCGAGCGACGACGCGCCACCTCCCGGGAGGGCCCAAGACCGCGAGGTGCAGCGGGACGGCGCGCGTCGAATCCACCGGCCACAGTTTGGGAGACCGCCAGTCGTACGGCCCCCATTCGTCCACGACGATCGCCGAGCGATCCTGGCGCGTGCGCGCGGAGGCGGGATAGGCGCGCGAGCCGGCCGGCGCGAGGCGGGAGTACTCGAGAGGGAGCGGCGGAACTGCCGTATCGCTCGCCGCGACGTTGCCCCGCCCCGCGAATCCCATCGTGTCGCGCAGCACCGTGAGCGAATCGACGCCTGTCCAGCGGTTGTTCTCGAACGCCAGGCCGTGTGTGTTGCGCGCCCGCAGCGCCACGCGGTTCCGCATGAACAGATTGTCCGCGATGCGGTAGTCCCGGCTCCGGGTGTCGTGGTGCTTGGGGTAGCCCCAGTCCGAGGGCTCGATCGAGTCGGCCCAGACGCGGACGGCGGTCGAGTCGCCCGCAAAGCGGTTCGCGGCGATCACGTTATCCTGCCCGTGCTCGATGGCGATCCCCCAGCGATTGCCGGAGAAGTCGTTGCCCACGACGCGCGACTCGAAGCTGTAGCCGCCCCACAGGCCGTAGTCGTTGCCGGCGGCGCGGTTCGCCACGAAGGTGTTGCGGCTGAAGGTGGCTTCGATGCCGTTCGCGGGCGCGAAACTGAAATCATTCCCGAAGAAGAGATTGTCGTTCGCGCCGCCCGTCCCCGAGTCCATCGTTGTCTGGCCGGCCCAGAGGAACAGTCCGTCGCCGCCGTGGGTGACGGAGTTGTACGCGACGACGTTGCGCGAGCTCTGCTCGAACATCAGCAGGCCCGCCGAATCCTGGCCGCGGCGGTAGAAGCGGTGGCTGTAGCCGCGGACGTCGTAATCGATCCGGTTGTGGACGATCGTGTCGTCGGTCGATCGGTACAGCCCGATGCCGAGCCCTGAGTTGAACGAGAAGTTGTTCTCCTGGATGCGCAGGCGGTCAGTGCGCACCAGCATCAGGCCGTTCATCCCCTGGATCGCGCGGTTGCCGCGGATCGCGCCGCCCGAGACGTTCGCGAGGTAGATGGCGGCGCCGTACCGCAGCCACTCGTCCTGCTCGTTGTGGTGGAACGACAGCCAGTCCACGAGGCTCTCGTGCTCGACGAGGCTCAAGAGCCGCGGCTTCCAGGTGTAGCTCACGTCGTTGCCCGCGAGCGTGAGCCCGCGCGTGCCGCGGGCCAGGATGCCCACCCGGTAACCGCGCACCCGAGCGTTGAGGATGCGCACATTGTGCCCGCCGTCCACGCGGATCGCGACGCCTCGGGCGCGGTCGGGGTCGGTCTCCGGCGGCATCCCCTCGAGCGTTGCGCCCTGGAAATCGACGGTGACGTCGTCCCCTTTGATGGTCATCACGGCGGAATCGAGCGATGCGGGAGCGGGGAGACGATAAGTCCTCGGGACGACGCGGACGGAGTGCGTGATGACCATTCCAGGCCGCAGCTCGATCTGGCCGTGAGCGGGAGTGCAGAGCGCGGCCAGCGCGGCGGAGACGGCGGCAACGAGCGTAGCCTGTCGCAGCATGCCGCAAACGTTAGCACTCTCCCGGCATCGCTGCTTATTAGTGACTTGCCTCACAGGACGAAATGCGCAAATGTGCTACACAAGGAGTCATGATTACACCCCTGATCCACCGCGCCCTGACGCGTGAGGACCTGGCCCGGCTCGTCGCCGAGATCGGCCGGCTGGACCAGGCCGAGGCGCGCGCTGCCGAGGAAGCCGTCCAGGCGGGCGAGGTCGATACCGTGCTCGACTCCCCGGTGGCGCTCGAGGCGGTGCGCGGCCGGGGCGGCGCGCCCGCGGCGGTCCCCCTCTCCATCCTCTGGTACGTCCCGGTGCGCGCGGCTCTCTGCGCGCGCGGCATCACGGACGTCGAGCTCGCCGACTACGCCGCTACGCTGCCGGTGGTGTTCGCGACGTGGCGCGCGGTGCGGACCGTCGCGCGCGGCGAGACAGGGATCGGCGTGTGGTGGCGGTATGTAGCGTCGCTGCCCGACGGCACGATGGCGCAAGCCGAGGGCGCGGCCGATGTCGCGGCGCTCGCGCTGTGGTGGGCAGGG
>JBGPOM010000040.1:0-9609 GCA_041488075.1 Gemmatimonadota bacterium | reverse complement strand
GGTGAGGTGGAGCGGATCCTGCGCATGGTGAACGGCTTCCTGCTGCTGGTGGACGCGGCCGAGGGGCCGATGCCGCAGACGCGCTTCGTGGCGGGGAAGGCGCTGGCGTTGGGGTTGAAGCCGATCGTGCTGGTGAACAAAATCGACCGCCAGGATGCCGAGCCGCTACGGGTGCACGACGAGGTGCTGGAGCTGCTGATGGACCTCGAGGCGACGCCGGAGCAGTTCAACTGTCCGTTCCTCTATACGTCGAGCCGGGCGGGGACGGCGACCACGGACCTGGCGCGACCCGGCACCGATCTGAAGCCGCTGTTCGAAACGATTCTGGCGACGATCCCGCCGCCCGCCATCGAGGCTGAAGGGCCGTTCCAGATGCTGATCTCGACGCTCGACTATTCGTCGTACCTCGGGCGAATCGGGATCGGACGGATCGAGCGCGGGCGCGTGCGCGTCGGAGATACGGTTGCGCTGCTGCCGATCGGCGAGCCCGGGCCGGTGGGGGACGGTGCGTTCGAGCAGGCGCGGATCGTGAAGCTGTTCGGGTTCGAGGGCCTCGAGCGTGCGGAGCTCGAGACGGCGACGGCGGGGGAGATCGTGGCCATCGCCGGCATCGCGGGCGTCGAGATCGGCAAGACGATCACCGCGCCCGACCATCTAGACCGTCTCGCGGGCATCGCGGTCGAGGAGCCGACGATCTCGGTGGACGTCCTCGTCAACAACTCGCCCTTCGCCGGGCGCGAGGGGAAATTCGTGACGGGGCGGCATCTGCGCGAGCGGCTGTACCGCGAGCTCGAGCGCAACGTCGCGCTGCGCGTGGAGGATACCGACACGCCCTACGCCTTCACGGTGTCGGGGCGGGGAGAGCTGCACCTCGGCATCCTGATGGAGACGATGCGGCGCGAGGGGTACGAGTTCCAGGTGAGCCGGCCGCGGGTCATCCCGCGCGAGGGCCCCGACGGGGAGCGGCTCGAGCCGTACGAGGAGCTGATGATCGATGCCCCCGAGGGGCACGTGGGGGTCGTGATGGAGAAGCTGGGGCCCAGGCGGGCGACGATGCTGGACATGCGGAACCCGGGTCTGGGCATGGTGCGGATGCGGTTCAAGGTCCCCGCCCGGGGGTTGCTTGGCTACCGGTCGGAGTTCTTGACGGATACCCGAGGAACGGGAATCATCCATCACCGCTTCTTCGAGTACGGGCCCTGGGCAGGGCCGATCTCGGGGCGGAGCCGCGGGGTGATGGTGGCCGACCGGGAGGGGGTGGCGGTGGCGTTCGCCTTGTTTAATCTCCAGGAGCGGGGCACGCTGTTCGTCCAGCCGGGGGATGCGGTGTACGAGGGGATGATCGTGGGCGAGCACGCGCGGTCGGGGGACCTCGACGTGAACGCCACGAAGGAGAAGAAGCTGACGAACATGCGCACCACGGCGTCCGACGAGATGATTATGTTGGAGCCGCCGCGCCCAGTGAGTCTGGAGCTGGCGCTGGAGTACATCGAGGACGACGAGCTGATCGAAGTGACGCCGTCGTCCCTGCGACTCCGCAAGCGCCTGTTGGGCGGCACCGAGCGCCGTAAGGTGGCCCGCAGCGAGAAGCGGACCGCATCGGAGGAGTAGGGATCGCAGGAGGGTCGTTCGACTCCAACCCCAGCCGGAGGTGGCAATGCTGGCCCGCGAGACGTCGACGGAATGGTCGCTCAAGCGCAGGAGCGACGACGTCGACGAGGAGTTCGGAGAATTCGAAGAAGACAAGGATCTCGACGAGGACTTCGATGACGATCTGGACGAAGACGAGCTCGACGACGAGGATGCGGACGAAGCCGACGACTACGATGACCTGGACGACGAGTTCGACGAGGGGGACGAGGACGAGTTCCGCCCCAAGAAGGGGCCGAGGAAAGAGTGGGACTAGGGCGGAGCGGGGCCTGTAGCTCAGGTGGTTAGAGCGCACGCCTGATAAGCGTGAGGTCGGAGGTTCAACTCCTCCCGGGCCCATTACCCACGTAGCGCCGATCGCCCCACCCGTGCCGCCGACCGGGTGGGGCGCTTCATGTGCGGCAGCGACCACACCATCAGTGGAGACCACGTGACGGAGCCGGGGCAGGCGCTGCACGCGCAACCGGAAGGGGCGCGCGGCTGGTGGGCGACGGTCCGCGAGGCGCTGCGCGGCTCGCATCACGACTACACCGCCGGCCCGATCGGCCGCGCCATCATCCTCCTCGCCATCCCGATGGTGACGGAGATGGTGATGGAGTCGATCTTCGCGGTGGTGGACGTGTTCTGGGTGGCGCACCTGGGGCCGAACGCCGTGGCGACGGTGGGCCTGACGGAGTCGATGCTGGCGCTCGTGTACACGGCGGCGATGGGCCTCTCGATCGGGGTATCGGCGATGGTCGCGCGCCGCATCGGCGAGAAGAACCCCGCCGGAGCAGCCGAGGCCGCGGTGCAGGGGATCGCGCTGGGGCTGACCGTCGCCGCGGTGACCGGCACGCTCGGCGCCATCTTCGCGCCCCGCCTGCTCGGCGTGATGGGCGCATCATCCGACGTGATCGCGATCGGGTCGGGTTACACCCGCGTGATGCTCGGCGGCAACGCGGTGATCCTGCTCCTGTTCCTGATCAACGCGACCTTCCGTGGCGCGGGCGACGCGGCGATCGCAATGCGCGTCCTGTGGCTCGCCAACTGGATCAACATCCTGCTCGGTCCGTGCTTGATCTTCGGCCTCGGACCGTTCCCGGAGCTTGGCGTGAAAGGTGCGGCGATTGCGACCACGATCGGCCGCGGCACGGGCGTGCTGTTCCAACTCTACTGGTTGATGCGGCGCGACGGGCGCGTCGTGATCCACCGCGACCAGCTGCGCCTCCGTCCCGCCGTGATGCGCACGCTGCTGCGTCTCTCCGGTACGGGCACCTTCCAGGTGCTCGTCGGCACGGCGAGCTGGATCGGCCTGGTTCGCATCATCTCGAGCTTCGGCGCCGGGGCGGTGGCGGGATACACCATCGGGGTCCGGATCATCGTGTTCGCGCTGCTCCCGTCGTGGGGGCTCGCCAACGCCGCCGCGACGATGGTGGGGCAGGGGCTGGGTGCGCGGAAGCCCGAGCGCGCCGAGCGGGCGGTGTGGATCGCCGGCCTGTACAACCTGCTCTTCCTCGGCGGCGTGGGGCTGGTGTTCGTGCTGCTGGCGGACCCGATCGTACGGTTGTTCAGCACCGATCCGGCGGTCGCGCCCGTGGCCGCGATGTGCCTACGGATCGTCAGCTTCGGGTTCCCGTTCTATGCGTACGGGATGGTGCTCACGCAGTCATTCAACGGCGCGGGCGACACGTGGACCCCCACGTGGCTCAACCTGTGCTGCTTCTGGCTGTGGGAGATCCCGCTCGCGTGGGTGCTGGCCGTCCGGATGGGGCTCGGTCCGCAAGGCGTGTTCCTCGCCCTCACCACCGCCTTCTCGACGCTCGCGGTCGTCAGTGCCCTCCTGTTCCGCCGCGGACGGTGGAAGCTACGGAGAGTGTAGCCGCCGGAATACGCTATCCCACGCGGCGAGGGCCGGCTTGGGATTGGAGGCGCTGTCGGCGAGCCCGAGGTGCGCGAACAGGGGGAGGATCGAGCCGGGCGGGAGCGACCAGCCGGACAGATCGAGGTCGTAGAACGTCAGCTGGAACACACCCCGCGCCTTGGCGCTGTCGAGCAGCTCCACCTGGCGCGTGATGTAGCGGGCCTGTTCCGCCGGCGACGACACCAGGGTGTCGAAGGACACCGACGACCAGCCGCCCTCGACCACCAAAACAGGCAGCGTGGTCCCCTGCGCGATGCGGCTGTAGTAGTCGAGCGGCAGGCTTTCCGGCTCGGCGAATCCGGCGAGGTAGGGATAGCTCGACAGGCCGATCGCGTCCATGAAAGGAAAATCGGCGAGGTCCCGCGCGATTCCCTGATAGGAGCCCGCCGGCGGGAGCCGGCCCCAGGCCGTCTCGACTTGCACGCTCACGAACAACTTGCTGGGCACTCCCGCGGCGCGGATCTGCGCCGCGACGGCATTGGCCATGGTCACGAGCGCCTGGTAAACCGAGTCCGGCGCCAGCGCCTTGATCAGATTGGTTTCGGCGACGAGCCCGAGATAGTCAGGCTGGAGCTTCGTGGCGACCGCATAGACCCACTCCCGATAGAGCCGTTGCACGGCGGTATCGGTGACGCTCCGGCCGAGGGCGACCAGCTCGGGAGCCTCGGCGGCGCGGTTGAGGCCGTCGGTCGCGTCCACCGTGAAGACGAGCGCGAGTCGCTTGGCGCGATAGTAGTTCGCGAGCGGGACCTCCAGGGTGTCGACCGCGGTGGCCGGCGGGGCTCCGCCGATCATGGCCGCCCACGGCGGCGACGCGTGCATGATCGCCGCGTCGGCCCGTGAGGCCCAATAGTCGATGGCTGGGATGACGATCGCCGTGTCGAGCCGGGGCGGGATGGCGGAGAACCCCATCAGGTAGGAGCGCGGGGGGCGGCCGGGTCCGGCGCCGTCCCCGCACGCCACGACGGCGGCTGCGACCACCAGGGCGAAGGTGCGCTGCACCATGCCTGCGAATATACATTTCACGCATGCCCTTGGCCGTTTCCCTCTCGTTCGTCGCACTCGCGGTGGCAACCACCACTGCGCAGGTGCCGGTGCAGGTTCGGGTGGATTCGGCGCACCGCGAGGTGGTCATCACCGCGGGCCCCTACCGCCTGCCGGCCAACCCGCCGGGCGCCCACGAAGGAATGGAGCACGAGCCCGAGGATCTGCTCGTCGAGCAGTTCACCTGGCCCCTGACGACGTGGATCCGGGGATTCCGGCTCACGATCGTGGACGGCGCCGGCCGCCCGCTGCCGCGTGGCCTGATGCACCACATGAGCATGATGAACTTCGATCGGCGCGAGGTCGTGTATCCGATCGTGGAGCGGCTGCTCGGCGCGGGACGCGAAACCGAGGACGTCGTGTTTCCGCGCACGGTCGGGATTCCGCTCGCCGCCGGTCATCGCCTGGGACTGTACATCATGTGGGACAACCAGACGGGGACGGATGTGCCGGACGCTTACCTCCGCCTGTCCCTGCCGTGGATCTCCCCGCGCCAGGTGCCGAAGCCGGTCGTGGCGCTGCCGTTCCTCGTGGATGTGAACTTCGTGTTCGGCGGCGCGAACTCGTACGCCGTCCCGCCGGGGCGCTCCACGCGGACCTACGAATTCTCCGTGCCCCTCGCCGGCCACCTGTTGGCCGCGGGCGGGCACCTGCACGACTACGGCGCGGGGCTGCGGCTGGAGGACACGCGATCGGGGAAGACCCTGGTGCGCATCCGGCCCAAGCGCGCCGCGGACGGACGGGTGCTCGGGATGACGCGCCAGCTGTTCGGCACCCACGGTCAGGGGCCGCGGCTCCGGACCGACCGCACCTATCGCCTGGTGGTGGAATACGACAACCCGACGGGGGCGCCGTTGCCCCACGTGATGGGCTCGATCGCGGGCCTGTTCGTCCCCGACGACGTCCGGCAGTTGCCGGCGCTCGATCCCGACGACCCCGCCTACCGGGCGGACGTGGCATGGCTGGCCCGGATCAAGGGCGGGGGAGCGGCGCCCGAGCACCAGCACGAGCATCACGACCACAACTAGCGGCCCGGCAGCAATCTCGTACATTGCCTCTCGCATGAAGCGGCACTGGTCTACGCGCCTCTTCGGCGCTGCCCTGGCGCTGTGGTTTGGCCTGGCGATGGCCGGGCCGGACCTGCACCGGTGCCCGCTGCACGACGTCCCGGCTGTTCCCGCCGCCGCCCCCGCTCACGCGGCCGGCCATGCGTCGCACGGCGCCCCGCGGAGCCACCAGCACTGCTCCTGCCCACAGGCCTGCTGTCCGGCCGGCGTTGGCGTCGCGCTCGCGGCGGTGCCGGTGCGCTGGACGGCGGCGGTGGCCGCGCCGGTCGCCGATGCCACGCCGGTGCTGTACGACGCCGTGCTGCGGGGCGCGCCACCTCACCTCCTCCCCTTCGCTCTCGCCCCTCCGCACGCGCTCGCGTAACGCGAGCGCTCTGTAGCTCACCTCGAACGACGTTATCCCCCCTTGCGGAGGGGGACATATGACCATTTGCAGACTGTTGTGTTGCTGCGGGTTGCTCGCCGCCGCGCAGTTCGCCGCGCGAGACGGCGTGGCGCAGGACCGGGACGTAAGTCTGGAAGAGCGGCAGCCGCTTGCCATATCGGGATTCGCCGTCGGCGTGGGGAGCTATGACCGTAATCGGCGGGAGAACACGTTCACCGGATCGAAGCTCGCCCTCAGTCTGTTTCGACCGTGGTCGGATCAGCTCTACCTGTTCGGCCAGCTGACCACGCACGTCGAGCTCGACGACAGCGGCGCGCCGCATACCGCCATCGAGATCGACAATCTCATCGTGAACTGGACGCCTCCCGGCGCGTCGGCCCTGACCCTCTCGTTCGGCCGCTTCGACGCGCCGATCGGCTACGAGCGTGACGACGAGCCGCTCACGCTGATTCCCACGACGTCGTTCAACTTCGAATTCGCCCGGCCCGTCAAGTTCACGGGCCTCATGGCGCGCTACAGCGTGAGCCCGCACGTCGCGCTGCTCGGCCTCGTGGCGAACGGCTGGGACGTCGAACTGGACAACAACTCCGGGAAGACGGGCGGCGTCCGGGTCATGGTATTCCCCGCGTCGGGCGTCGCCCTCGCGGCCGGTGCGCTCTACGGGCCGGAGGAGGACGGGACCAACGGGTCTCAGCGGACGCTGTGGTCGGGCGACGTCACGCTGCAACCGCTGCCGCAGCTGGTGGTGCAGGCCGAGGCCAACCGCGGCCTGCAGCGAAACGCGGGGGGGGGGGCGAACCTGGCGTGGATGGCTGCCGTCGGGACGGTCTTCTGGCGCGCCACGGGCTCGGTGGGGATCAGCGTGCGCGGGGAGGTGCTCAATGACGCGGACGGTGCGAGGACAGGAACGCCGCAGAGGCTGCGCTCGCTGACGATCTCCCCATGGTACTTCTACCGTGAGGCGCAGGAGGGCGTGTTCTCGAACGTCGAGTTCACGACGTTCCGGCTCCCCGCTTTTTCGCTGCGACCCGCGGTGCGATTCGATCGCTCGGATCAGCCGTTCTTCGAGGACCGGAACGGCGCCCTGAAGCGCTCGAATCTGACAGCAGTGGTCGAGCTGGTCTATCTCTTCTAAAGGGGGGCGCGTGCTCTACGACTTGCGCCGGAGCGATCCGCGCGTGCGGTGGCTCGTGACGCTGCTGCTCTGCACGCTGGGCGTCTCGTATGCGTTCGGGGCGTGGATGGTCAGCCTTTACGCCGGATTCACTCCCCGGTCCGTCGCCGCCACCTACGCCGAGCCAACGATGACCATGGCGATGCCGGCGGAGAGCACGATGGTCGTGGAGCACGATCTGGCGCCATCCGAGATGGGAGGCGAAGAGCATCGGGTCGACCGGGCGTTGCTGGTCCAGGACACCCACGTGCACGTCCCGATGTACGGCGTCATCGCGACCGTCTTGTCCGTCGTGGCGCTCGGGCTCGCGATCCCTCGATGGGCGGGCTTCAGCCTCATCACGTTGCTGTTCGCGGCCCCATGGCTGGACTTCATCGGCATGTGGCTCACCAAACTCGCCTCGCCGCGCTTCGCCCTCATCACCCTCGCAGGCGGGTGGGCAATGGGGGTGGGGTATACGATCATCGCCGTCCTGGCGCTCTGGCAAATGTGGAGCCCCGACAAAGGAGTGCGTTTATGAAAGCCCTGATACTCGTCGCGGCCGCCGCCGCGCTGCTGCACGTCACGCCGACCGTCGTTCTCATGAAGCGAACCGATGTCGTGCCCCGGCTGCTGCCGGGAGCGGAACGATTGACGGCTCGAGACGTCCACTTGAGCGACGCCGATGGCCACCGTCTGCGCGACACCGTGGGCTGGACCCCCACGGACGGCGAGCTCACGTTCTACCTGGGCAAGCAGCAGGATCGCGTGACGGGTGTGCTCCTGTTCGTACGGGTGGACTCGCCCCACGGGCCGATGGAAGTCGCCGTCGGCTTCGACGGCGCCGGGGCGATCCGGGGCGTCGAGGTGACGAAGGCGACGGTCGAGACCAAGCCGTGGATCGTGGAAGCGTTGCGCGCCGGCCTCACCGGCCACTACCGGGGCCTCAGCACCGCGGCCGCCCCGGGCGGCGCGGCGACGGTGAAAGGGCGGGTCGGGTCGATGGCCGCGTACATGGCCGAGCTCGTGGACAAAGGAGTGGCGCAGGCCGGGGCGGCCTACCGGTTGTTCTACCGGACGTGACGGGCGGCTCCGACCGGCCGGGTTACGGCGTCAGCGCCGGCCGCCGAGGCGCTCGCGGGTGATCGAGTCGGCGGTGCGGAGGGCGCGGTCGGAGTCCCATTTGTAGTAGAGCGTGAGGCAGGACGCGAGGTTCACCTCGCGACGCCGTTGGCACGCGTGCAGCTCGTAGAGGTGCTGTGGGCCTTCGGCCCGCCACAGCGAGTCCGCCGTGGCGTTAACCCGATGGAGCGGCCAGCCCGCGACGAGGAGGCAGCGGTCGAGGGGATCGGCGCCGCGGCGGCAGGCCACCAGATCGCTGCGGTGCTTGGCGGCGGCCGTATTCCAAATGGAATCTTCCTGCCGGGCCCTGAGGCTGTCGAGCTCCAAGTGGCGCGCGACGGCGGTCCGCGTTGCTTCCGCCGGCTCCCACGCGTACAGCTGGATGAGGCACTGCGTGGTGCCCTTCGCGTCGAGCGAGATGGAGCTGCACTCGACGACCTCGGCGCGCCGGTCGCGCTTCTTGCCGCACGCCGCGAGCACGAGCACGACGGCGAGCGGGAACAACCGGACGGCGCGTGTCATGCCGCCTAAGATAGCGCCGAATTCGCACGACGTGAACACAGCGCCGCGGGGGCCGGCTGGACCCGAGGGGTAGGTTACGGTCATGCGACCGGGCTCCGCCCCGCTCCTCGTCGTCCTCACCTTGGCCGGCGCCTCCTGCGGGCACGAGCCGCCGTTCGCCTGGAGCGCGCCCGATACCCTCGGCCCGTTCGGTGCCGGGATCCCGCGGCGGCTCACGTTCAACCCCGGGGACGACCGGAACCCGAGCGTCACCGGCGCCGAGCTGGTCTTCAGCCGGCTGGACGGCAGCGGGGGCGGCCGCGAGCGCTGCCTCGCGTTTCTCTCCGCCGCCGGCGGGACACTGCACCGCACAGTGTGCCCGCCCGCTCCCGTCTCTGCCGCCGACACGTTCCTGGATACGTGGGTCGAACCGGCGCTCTCGCCCGACGGCCGCCAAGTCGCGTTCGTGTGGCAGAAGGGGGCGCCGGCGAGCTACTACACCTGGACGCGTGACGTCGTCGTCGCTCCCGCGAACGATCCCGGCCGCCCGAGCTTCACCTGGCAAGCCTGGTACGTTCTCCCCGACGGCCGGATTGCCACAGCTGTGTCGAAGCCGACGTGGCTGGGCCCTACGACCCTTCGGTTCCTGGCGGCCTACGAGCGCGTCTTCAAGGTGAAGGGTGGGGGAGCAGACCGGCTGACCGACACGGTCCTCGACGTGTTGTCTCTCGTGGACCTGGACCTCAGGACGGGCACGGCGGGCGTCGTGCCCGGGGCCGACTCGACG
>JBGPOM010000039.1:0-9686 GCA_041488075.1 Gemmatimonadota bacterium | reverse complement strand
TACCCCGCACTCGTTAGACTTTGGCTGGCGACTAGCGCGACAGGGCCACACCCGTTCCCATCCCGAACACGGTCGTTAAGCCTGTCAGCGCCGATGGTACTGCGGTTGCGAGACCGTGGGAGAGTAGGCCGCCGCCAGCCTTTCCATACAGAAGCCCGCCCGGGGTCTCCCCAGGCGGGCTTCGTGCTTCCATACTTGACTCCGCCATGGCCAAGACCTTGCCCTCCCTCGCGCTGCACTGTCTCGGCCCGCCCGCAGTCCGTGTGGACGGCCAAACCGCGCCACCCGACGTGGTTTGGAAGAAGCACCTTGCGCTCCTCATCTATCTCGCCCTGTCCCCGGACGGCACCCGAACGCGCACGCATCTGATGGGCCTGCTGTGGGCCGAAAGTCCGGAGGACAAGGCCCGCCGCTCGCTCAACGAAGCCGTTCGCCGGCTGCGCACCACGCTGGGCCAGGAGCGACTCCTCACCCATGGCGAAACCCTCCAGCTCAGCTCGGAGGGTTTGGAAGCCGACGCGCTCGAGTTCGAGGCGTTGTGCACGGACGGACAGCTGCGGGCCCTGGATCTCGTCCGGGGCGAGTTCCTCGAGGGCTTTCACGTGGAGGGGGCCGCGGCGTTCGACGCCTGGATGGAGACGCGGCGCGCGCAGGTTCGGGAGGCGGGGACCCGCATGCTGGTCACCCGGGCCGAGGAGCAACTCGCCGTCAACCGTTACGTCGAGACACTCGCGCTCGCGCGCCGCGCCTTGGCGCTCAACCCCTACAGTGAGCCGGCTCTATCGCTCGGCATGCGCAGTGCCGCGTTGGAAGGGGATGCGGCTGGAGCGCTGGCCCTCTACCACGACTTCGCCGAGCACCTGGACCGCGAACTCGGCGAACGACCGAGCCCAGCGCTGGGCGCCCTGGCGGCCCGCATCCGCGGCGGGAACTGGCGGCGGCCTCGTAGCAGCGCCGACCCCGCGCCTCCGCTCGTCGGCCGGCGTGACCAGCACGCCCAGCTCTTCGCGGGGCTCGAGCGCGTACCGCGCGACGGGCCAGGGTGCTTCGTGATCACGGGGGAGGCGGGAGCGGGTCGGACGCGGCTGCTCGATGCCTGCGCCGACCGGTTGGCCCTGGCGGGAGCGACGGTAGCGACCGCCCGCATCTTGGAGAGCGACCACGACGCGCCGTGGAGCACGCTGCGCGCCCTCATGCGCGGCGGGTTGCTCGACGCTCCCGGCATGCCGGCCACCGATCATGTCGGCTTCCGGGTGCTGGCCGGCATCGTGCCGGAACTTGCCGTCCGCGTCGCGCCGCTCGCGGGATCCGATGTGGCACAGGTGTCCGATGCCCTGGCGTCCTTCCTGCGGGCCGTGGCCGAGGAGCAGCCCGTGGGTCTCCTCATCGACGACGCCCAGTGGGCGGATGGAGCGACGGTCGCGGCGCTGGGGGCGGTGTGGTCCCGCGAGCGGGAGGTACCCCTCGCACTCGTCGTCACGCTCGAGGCCGGAGCGGCGCTCTCAGCCGAGCTCCAGGCGCTCTCGGCGAGCGTGGGCCGGGACATCCCGGGCACCCGCCTTCAGCTCGAGCCGCTCACGATCGAGGAAATCGTGGCCCTCACCGAGGGGCTGGCGCCGTGGTGCACGGGGACGAGCGAGCGCGATCGCCTGGCGCGGCGCGTGGCGCAGGAGTCGGGAGGCAATCTGTTCCTAGCTGTAGCCCTGTTGCGCGATCTCGGGCAGGCCGCCCTGCTCCAGAAGGACTCTCCGGAGTGGCCGCGTGCCGGCTCGACGTACGACTCCACCCTGCCCGTTAGGATCTCCGAAATGGTTCGGAGCGCCATCGCGGCGCGCGTGGCGCGGCTTGATGAAGACAGCCTCGCCGTGTTACGGGCGGCGAGCATCGCCGGCGACGTGCTGGACCCAACCCTGATCGCCGGGGTGGCCGGAGTTCCCGGCGATCGGGTCGAGGCCGCTCTCGATCAACTCGAGCGCGAGCGGTTCCTGGTGTTCGACGGCGGCCGGTACACCTTCACCGGCCGCCTGCTTCCGGCGGTGATCGAGAGTGAGTGCATGCAATCGGGGGGTCGTCACCGGTTGCGCCAGCGCTGCATCACCGCCCTCGCTGCCCATGACGATATCGACTCGCAGCTGCTGCGCGCTCGGCTGCTCGCCGCCGAGCGATCTCCCGAGGCATTCGAGGCGGCCCGGCGCGTCGCGCGGCAGGCTACGACGGTCGGTGCCACGCGGACCGCGTTGGCCGCGCTGCGCATCGCCGAACGCGCCGCCGGGGAGGACGCAGCGAGGCTCGCCCTGTTACGAGTTGTGGCGCAATGAGTTGTCGTGTCGGTCCGAGCAATTGGCCGGTGCTTGGGTGCGCCGCCCTACGTTGTCCGGCAACCCACGGACTCGAGGCGTCGCGATGAACGTCCCAAAGCTCAAACTCGGCCTCGCGGCCATCATGGCCGCGACGGTGTACCTGCTCGCGTGCGTGCTGCCGGGCGAGCCCTCCGACGCTGAGCACATCGGGTTCCGGCTAGACTTCCCGCAGCCCTATCGCGTGCCGCTGGCGGGAAGCGGTGAGCCCGCGATCACGATCGTCGCCGACGGCCGAGTGCTCCAGAACGCCACCTACCGGCTCGAGAGTCTCGATCCCGATCTCGTGGGGGTCGATGCGAACGGTCGCCGCTTGGAGGGCGTCGGGCGCGGTTCCGCCTCAGCGCGCGTGGTGTACACGACCGCCATGGGCGGGCTGGACACCGTGTTCACAGTCCAGGTCGTCGTGTCGCGGATCGCGGTAAGCCCCCCTGCGATGAGCCTGACCCAATTAGGAGTCACGACCCAGGTCAGCGCGACTGCTTACGATGCGGAGGATGCGCCCGTTCCGAATGTGGCGTTCACCTGGTCCAGTGCCGACCCGCAAGTGGCGGCGGTGAACGAGACCGGTCTCGTCAGGGCTGTGGATGAGGGGACGGTCGCGATCACCGCCGAAGCGGACAGCGTCAAGGCTCTTGCTTCCGTCACGGTGACGCAGGTGGCTGCGGCCGTGCGGGTGGCGCCTGAGCTCGACACACTCCGCACGGTCGGGCGCTCGGTCCAGTTTATTGCCCTCGCGTTCGACTCGAGCAGCAGCCTGCTCCGAACCGCGAGACCGCGCTGGACGAGCACCGACTCGATGGTGGCCACCGTGAGCGCGGCCGGGCTCGCCACGGCGACCGGTCCCGGCACGGCCCGGATTATCGCACGGGTCGGCACTGCCGCGGACACCGCGACGCTGGCAGTGGCGCAGGTGATCCGATTCATCGTCGTCACGCCGAGCTATGACACGTTGACGGCGATCGCCGATACCCGACGCCTCGTCGCCTTGGCGTTCGACAGCCTGAACTTCCCGATCCCAAATCTCGTCATTGGATGGGCGACGAGCGACGCCGCCGTGGCCACGGTTGATCAAGCGGGGCTCGTGCGGGCGGCCAAGAACGGGGTCGTGCTTGCCACGGCGGCGAGCGGCGGCCAGTCGGCGTTCGCCACGGTCGTCGTGCGTCAGAAGGTCGTGGCCGCGCGGATTGCGGAGGACAACGTGACGCTCACGGGGGCGGGCGCCACCGTGCGCCTCAGCGCCACGGGCCTCGACCGGAATGACTTCGTCGTGGATGGAGCGGTGTTTACCTGGCGCAGTAGTGCCGGGTGCGTGGCCAGGGTGGATGACGATGGGGTTGTCACGGCGCGCGGAGGAGGCAGGACGGACATCCTGGCCGCTCCCGCCAACGGCGGGATCCCCGACACGACCATCGTGAGGGTCACGGCGGCCGATGAGCCCATGATTGCATTCGCCTCGCGACGGGGTATTGAGACTATCTGTGATGACGGTTCCCAGCGGACACTACTGATCCCCTTCGCCCAAGATCAAACCTCAGAGCCCCTCATGGGGGACCCGTCCTGGTCCGCGGACGGGGCGAGAATCGCGTTCTCGCGGTTTGAGGGGTTCGGCCAGGGTGGTGGCTGGTACAGAGAGGTTCCAATGACCTGCCGCGTCTATACGGCGGCGGCCGACGGCTTCGAACCCCGAGCTTTGCCCCTCTACCCGTCCCAGTGTAACCGCTACCCCGCCTGGTCGCCGGATGGACAACAGATCGCCTTCGTGTGGGGACGCTACTGCTTCGTCTGCGCCGACACTTGGAGCATCTCGGTCGTGAATGCCGACGGATCCAACCTCAGGGAGCTGCTGCCGCACACCGCCCATGTTGAGTACGCGTATCCCACATGGTCTCCCGACGGGACGAAGCTCGCCTTCCAGGGGTCGTCGGACTCAGGAAATGTCATCATGGTCATCAACGCGGACGGTAGCGGGCTTACCAACCTAACCGCCCATCTGACGCAGTGGCACTACGACGAGCATCCGGCCTGGTCTCCCGACGGTTCGGAATTGGCGTTCGTCCGGGATGGGGACATCTGGATCATGAAGGCAGATGGCTCGGGCGCTCGGAATCTGACGTCGAGCCCAGCTATCGATATCCAGCCTGCCTGGTCGCCTGACGGTTCGCGCCTCGTCTTTGTCAGCTCGTTGGACTGCGTCGTTGGCGACTGGGAGGGTGGGGAAGGCGGGGACTGCGACCTGTACGTCCTGAATCGCGATGGTACCGAGCTGCGCCGAGTGACTTCCACGGCTGAGTGGGAGATCCGTCCGTCGTGGCGCCGCACCGCACCGCAGTGAGTTTCGACCAACAGACTGCGAGAATCCTGGACCGGCAAGATAGGTGTGAAGCGGATGAGGACCAAGCAAGAGCGCTGGCAGCCGCGTGAGGCTGGCCGTATCGTATCCAACGATGCGCTGCGCCCACTGTGCGAGCCCGCTCCCCGACGGCAGCGAGTTCTGTACGAACTGCGGCGCCGACGTGCGGAATCCGGCGTCCACAGCGCCGGCGTCGCTGGACGACGCCGGAGTCGCCAAGCTCACGCGCCTGCTCCGCGAAGAGACCGCGGGTGAGTACGTGATCGAGCGCGAGCTCGCGCGCGGCGGCATGGGCGTGGTGTACCTAGCGACCGAGATCCAGCTGCGCCGCCGCGTCGCCATCAAGGTGCTCCCACCCGCGCTCACCTTCGGGGAGGGCGCGATCGAGCGGTTCCGGCGCGAAGCCCGCACAGCGGCGGCGCTCGACCACCCGAACATCATCCCCATCTACCGCGTCAGCGCCGGCGGGGAGCTGCTGTGGTACTCCATGAAGCTCCTCGAGGGCCGGAGTCTCGATACCCTGCTCAAAGAACGCGAGCAGCTCGAATTCGAGGAAACCATCGCGATCTTGGGCCAGGTCGCCGACGCGCTCGACTACGCCCACGAGCACGGGGTCGTCCACCGCGACATCAAGCCCGGCAACATCGTGCTCGACGAGCGGGGCCACGTGACGGTCACGGATTTCGGCATCGCCAAGGAGATCCAGGAGGCGTCGGTCAGTGCGTCGGGACACCTGCTCGGCACGCCCTACTATATGTCGCCCGAGCATTACCGCGGCGCCGACATCTCCGGGGCCGCGGACCAGTACTCCCTGGGCGTGGTCGCGTTCCAATGCCTCGGCGGCTGCGTGCCCTTCGACGCTGCCACGGCCTACGAGCTCCTGAACAAGCACGTCTCGGAACCGCCCCCGCCGCTCCTTGAGCTGCGGCCCGATTTGCCCCCGCACGCGTACGTGGCGGTCGAACGCGCACTCGCGAAGAGTCCGGGAGACCGATTCGCGACGGCCGCCGATTTCGTCAGCGCGCTCGCCGGTCGCCTACCCGCCGTTGCAGTGCCCGGGCGGGTCGTCTCGGGCCGGCGGAGCCGGATGATCAAGTGGGGAGCAGGTGTCGCCGCGGCGGCGGCAACGCTCTACGCCGGGATGACCGTGCTGCGCGGCGGGGCCCAGGAGGCCGGGCCGGCCCGCTCGCCAGCGGCGGCCGATACCCTGGTAGGCGCACCGGCAGGCGCGCCAGCACCCGGTGAGCGCGCCGAGCCGCCCGCGTCCCGGCCGTCTAGGCCCGCGCCGACCCGAGCGCCCATGGCGGTGCTCATCATTCGCCTTACGACCGGCTGGGCGCGCGTCTACGTGGACGGTGATTTGCGAGGCGAGCGGCCCGTGCACCGCGAGCACCTGCCGCCCGGCACGCACACGCTGCGGTTCGAGCGTCCGGGGTTCATGCCGCTGGACACCACGTTGACGCTCAGGGCTGGCGACAACGTAGTCGAGATCCGCATGCGCCGGGCGACCCCGTGAGAAGCCGCGCGCCGTTGCTTTTCCTCGTGCTCGCGGCCGCACCGGCCCCGGCGCAGTCGGGTCGCCAGGCCCTGACGGCGGGGGCCGAGCGCTACCTGCTGGCGGACTATCGGGGTGCGGTTCCTCTGCTCAGTAGGGGTCTCGACCCCAAGACCGGGCCGCCCGATCAACTCTGGTTGCGGGGCGTCGAGCGTCTCACCGACGTGCTGCTGGTGTTGGGGCAGGATTCCTTGGCCGCCACTTGGCTGCGGTGGGCGATCCGACTCGCTCCGGAACTCGACGTGGATGCGGAAATCGTGCCCCCTGCGGTCGTGCGCGCGGCGGCCGCCGCCCGCGTCTTCGTTGCCTCGACCCCGCACGACCGGTTCGTTGCGCGAGCGACGTTCGAGTGGCCGCCTGCATTCCGAGCCGGAAATGTTGGAACCGTTCGCTTGGCGCCCGCGACCATCCCCATCACGGCTCGGATCGGCGCGGATCAGTTCCTGCGGGGCGGGGAATCACGCCGCCTCCCGCTAGGCAGCTACGACGTGGTGGTGTCCGCGCCCGGGTATTTACCGACGCGTCTCACAGTGGAGGTCCTGCCGGGAGTCACGACGGTCGTCGCCGTCTCTTTGCTTCCCGAGACCGCAGGCCTGCTGTACGTCACGGCGCGCCCGTGGGGCACCGTCTTCGTCGACGGCCAGCGCATCGCCTACACCGGAGTCGCGGCGCACCGCCTCGCGGCCGGCCGCCACGTGCTCCGCCTCGAGCGACTGTCAGGAGCGCCCGCCGACACGACCATCGTGGTCGGGGACCGCCAGCAGGTCCGGCTCTCGTGGGTGATGCAGGGGGACCACACCGGCGACGCCCGACTCGACAGCGCGCTCACCGCGCTCGACGCCGGCGACACCGAGCGCGGAGTGTGGCTGCTGAGGCAACTGCTCTCGGCCCAGCAGGTGTTGGCCGCGCCCGTGCGCACCACGGCCTTGGCGCGGCTGGCGGAAGCAACCTGGTCGCTGGGCCTCGAGGATTCCGCACGCGCCTACCTTCGCGATCTCGTCCGAACGGACCCGTTCTTCACGCTCCCCTCCGATTTCTACAACCCCGAGGTCCAGGCGGCCTACGCACGCGTGCGGCGGGAGACCCCCGCGATCGGCATCCGGGCTCCGCGTGATACCATGATCGCCGCCTCCCGAGACACTCTGCCCATCGAGATTGCCGTCGGTCAGCCGGGGGACGTCCATCTCCTGCTCCGGCTCACTACCCCGCGGCCGCGCGACTCGTTGCTCACGGTGCTGTCCGTCGACAGTGTGGCGATCGCGAGGATCTCGCTCACCGCACCCGACGGAAGCTTGCTGGCCGCTGGCTCCTACGCGATCGAAGGCGAAGTTGCGCTCTCCGGCGGGCGCGGCAGCGCGAGCGACCTGCTTGAACTGACGATCGAGCGGCTGTCGGTCGACACGCTTCCTCACGACCGGCCCATTCCGGGCGCGTCGTACCGACCCGAGACCAAGAGACGGGGCCCTTCACTTCGTACGATGCTGGAGGGAATAGGTCTCGGCGCGCTCGCCATGATCGTGCCCGTCGTGGTGAACGACCGGGATGTCAGTGGCCGCTCCATCCCGCCGGCTGCCGGCGTGCTCGGCGGGTCCGTGGCCCTCGCGACCATCGCCGTAAAGCGCCCCAGCGTGCGGGTGCCGGACAACATCCGGTACAACGAATCGCTACGGGCCCGATGGGGAGAACACGACCGCAGCATTGCCGCAGAAAACGCGGCGCGGTTGCGTCTCGCCCCCTTGCGCGTATGCACGACACTAGTGCCATGAATCCGCCGTTCCGCGCCTTCCACCTTGCCCCGCTGCTTGCCAGCGTACTCCTGCCCCCGGCGGAGCTGGCCGCCCAGGTCGTTTCGGCCGGGGCCGTGATCGCCGCTCCGAGGAGCGGCGTACGCGTCGGCGGTGTGACGGAGCGCGTGGACGGCTTATGGGCCGGTCTCGTCCTCGATGTACGCGTAGGCCGCTTTACCATCTCGGGAACCGGCACGCGGGGGCAGCTCACTGGAGATGGAAGCGCCGTCCCCCCCCGCGCGGCCGGCGAGATGTCGCTGAGCGGCCGATACGAGTTCCGTCCCTGGCTGGGCTTCGATCTCCGATACGCGGCCCGGGCGTTCAGCTCGGCAGCCGGTTTTCAGCGCTGGGATTGTGTCGGCGTCGGTGCCACTGGTTCACGCGACCTGGGGACTCCCTCGGTGCGCGCCTTCGCCAGCCTTGCGTACATGCCGGTCGTCACGGTCACCGGCCAAGGGCGGCCGTCCTTCGCCGTGGCCAGCGACGTCGGCCTTTCCCTCGCACCGAACCGGTTCCCCATCACTCTCGAGCTGAACTATCGAATCGACCGATTCAGGTTTCCGGGCCCTGTCGCGCGGTCCGAGCAGTTCGAGGCGCTAGCGCTCTCGCTAGGTGTGCGGTTCCGACGGCGCGACGGGCGGTGGAGGCTCGGCGCAGGTCGGGAGTAGTGGGAGAGTAGTCCGGCGAGTAGCTTCGTTGCATGCCCCGCTGCGGCACCGTCGCCCTCGCCGGCCGGCCCAACGTCGGCAAGTCCACCCTGCTCAATGCCCTCGTGGGCGAGCACCTCGCCATCGTTGCGCCGAAGCCGCAGTCCACCCGCATGCCCGTCGTCGGACTGCTCACCCGGGACGACGCGCAGTTCATCTTCACCGACTCGCCCGGCTTGCTCGAGCCGGAGTACAAGCTGCATGAAGTGATGCGCGCCGCCGCGCTGCGCGCGATCGCCGACGCGGAGGTGATCGCGTACCTGCACCCGCTCGCCGAGTATCCCGCGCCCCCCCTCGCCCAGGTGGCGCGGCTCGACCGGCCGCCCCGCGCCCCGGTGGTGACCGTGTACACGAAGGCGGACCTGGCGACGTTCCCCCCCCCCGCCGACGTGCTGGCGGTGTCGGCCGTCACCGGTGCGGGCCTGGACGAACTGCTGGCGACGCTGCGCGCCCACATCCCCGAAGGCCCCTTCCACTATGATCCGGAAGAGCTGGCCACGCAGCCGATGCGCTTCTTCGCCGCCGAGTTCATCCGCGAGGCGGCGTTCGAGCAGCTGCACGAAGAACTGCCGTACAGCGTGGCCTGCGAGATCGACGAGTTCCGGGAGGGCGCCGAGCCGGTATATATTCGTGCGGTCGTTTACGTCGAGCGGGACAGCCAGAAGGGCATCGTGATCGGGGAGGGGGGCCGCACCATCAAGGCGCTCGGCGCCGCGGCACGCGGCAAGATCGAGACCCTCCTCGGCGCGCGGGTCTTCCTCGACCTGCACGTGAAAGTCCTGCCCAAATGGCGCCGCCACGAACCTTCGCTCAAGCGCCTGGGGTACGCCACGTCATGAGCCTTTCGCCCGACTTGCTCGAAATCCTCGTCTGCCCCAAGTGCAAGGGGCCGCTCGAGCACCGCGGGGCCCCCCCCCCCCCCGAGAC
>JBGPOM010000038.1:0-9853 GCA_041488075.1 Gemmatimonadota bacterium | reverse complement strand
GTGGACTTGGGAGCCATGGCTACACAACATACATCGTCCTATGACAGCCTTCACCGCCGCAATCGACCTGCGCCGCTACGCCGGCCGCTGGGCGCTGCGTACCGCGGGGCACGCGGGGCGGTTCGCCTTCCTCATCCGCGATCTGGGTCTCGGTCTGATGGAATGGCGCATCTGGTTCCCGCGCACGATCGAGCAGGCGACGGCCATCGGCTACGGCAGCCTGGGGATCGTGCTGCTCGTGGCGGGTTTCGCGGGCGCGGTGACCGCGCTCCAGACCGGCTACCAGTTCACCAGCACCGTCGTTCCTCTCTATTACGCGGGCGGCGTGGTCACCGCCGGCGTGGTGCTCGAGCTGGGTCCGGTGCTCACGGGGCTGATTCTGGCCGGCCGGATCGGCGCCCGCTACGCTGCCGAGCTCGGCACCATGCGCGTCACCGAGCAGATCGACGCGCTCGAGAGTCTGGGCCGCTCGCCGATGAGCCATCTGCTCCTGCCGCGCATCCTCGCCGGCATCCTCGTGATCCCGGCGCTCACCGTGTTCGCGGACGTGATGGGCATCGCCTCCGGCTACGTCGCCGCGAGCAGCACGCTGCACCTGAGCCTCACTGAGTTCACCTACGGATCGCGCTATTTCTTCCACACCTTCGACCTTTACTATTCGATCATCAAGGCGTTCTTCTTCGCGGGCGCGGTGACGGTGATTCCCTGCTACATCGGCTATCACACCCAGCAGGGCGCCGAGGGGGTGGGGCGGTCGACCACGACGGCCGTCGTCGCCGCGTCGATCACGATCCTGCTGCTCGACACCGTGCTCGCCAAGGTCCTGCTCGGCCAATGATCGAGCTGAAGAAGGTCTCCAAGCGCTTCGTCGACAACGTCGTGCTCGACAACGTCGACTTCTTCGTCAAGCAGGGCGAGACGGTCGCGCTGCTCGGCCCCTCCGGGGTGGGGAAGAGCGTGCTCCTCAAGACCATCATCGGTCTCATCACGCCCGATTCGGGCGAGGTGCTGGTGGACGGGCTGTCGGTCCCCACCCTGGGCCGCAAGGAGCTATCCGAGCTGCGCAGCCACATCGGCTACGTGTTTCAGAACGGCGCGCTGTTCGACTCGATGAGCGTGTTCGAGAACATCCGCCTCGGCATCACCAGCCAGAAGCAGTACGGCGACGAGGCCTACTGCGAGGAACGGGTCCGCGAGTGCCTGCGGCTCGTCAATCTCCAGCCCGACGTCGCCCAGAAGTTTCCCTCGGAGCTGTCCGGCGGGATGAGGAAGCGCGTCGGCATCGCGCGGGCGATCGCGGGGAAGCCGACGTACTTGCTGTACGACGAGCCGACGTCGGGGCTCGACCCCGTGA
This sequence comes from Gemmatimonadota bacterium, assembly GCA_041488075.1. Classification (GTDB taxonomy): domain Bacteria; phylum Gemmatimonadota; class Gemmatimonadetes; order Gemmatimonadales; family GWC2-71-9; genus 20CM-2-65-7. Next base: position 8,499 of record JBGPOM010000038.1, on the reverse strand, counting down.
ACGCCGACATCATCGACTCGTTGATCGAGCGCTTGCAGCAGGAGCTGGCGGTGACGAGCGTGGTGGTGACGCACGACGTGCGGGGGGCGTTCCGCGTGGCGGACCGGATCGCGCTCCTGTCGCAGGCCAAGATCCGCGCCGTCGGGACGTCCGAGGAGATCCTGGCGTCGAAGGATCCCCTCGTCCAGCAGTTCCTGGAGCGGGACCTCGAGATGGCCGTCATCCAGAACGAAGGTGCCCCCGTTTCCACCCCCACTGCCATCCCCAACCAGGGCGAGGCCTGAGGACATGGACGTCACCTACAAACAGGAAGTCGGGGTCGGGGCGTTCGTGCTGCTGGGGTTCGCCGTGTTCGTCGCCCTACTCTTCTGGCTCACCAACCGGCGCGTCGGCGGGGAGGGGGCCCGGATCCCGGTCGTGTTCACCAACGTGTCCGGTCTCAAAAAGGGCGATCCGGTGATGGTCTCGGGGGTGAGGGTGGGGCGGGTGGAGGGCGTGCACCTCGAGCGCACGGGGAAGGTCATCGTGACGCTCAGCGTCGCGGCCGACGTGCGGCCCCGCATCGACGCGAGCGCCGCCATCGCCGCGCTCGACCTGCTCGGCGCCAAGTTCATCGACTATGCGCCGGGGGTGCGTGAGGAGCCGATGCCGCCGGACCGGTCCCTCGTCGGGACGCAGAAGCCGGAGCTCACCGATATGGCGACCGGGGTCGTGCAGCGCGCCAACGAGCTGCTCGGCAACGCCACCACGCTCGTCTCCGAGCAGCTCGGGACCGACTTGCACAACACGCTGGTCGCGACGCAGCGGGCGATGAATCTCCTCGCCGAGGCTCCGGACGGACCCTTCATCAAGCAGACGACGAAGACGCTCGCCGCCACGGAGCGGGTCATGGCCCGGGTGGATTCGATCCTGGGCAGCGCGGCGGGCTCGCGGATCGACACGCTCAGCGCCAATCTCGCCGCGCTCACCCATCACCTGGGCAGCGCGACGGTGGCGATCGACACCCTGCTCCAGCGGATGAACCGTGGGGAGGGGACGCTCGGCAGGCTCGCCTCCGACACGACGCTGTACACCGACCTGCACGCCTTGTCAGTCTCGTTGACCGCACTCTTGACGGATCTACGCGACCATCCGGATAAGTACATGAAACCAGGTCTAGTGCGAGTTAAGCTGTTCTGACGGTAGGAGACGGTAAGGGACGGTAGGAGACGGTAGGTGTTTACCCTTACCGTCTCCTTCCGTCTTCTACCGTCCCCTACCGTCCGTTATCTTCGCCCCCATGCTCACCGTCACTTTCCTCGGCACGTCAGCCGCCAGGCCCACCGTAGAGCGCAACGTCTCCGGGCTTTCCGTGCACCGGGAAGGCGAGACGATGCTGTTCGAGTGTGGTGAGGGGACGCAGCGCCAGATGATGCGCTACGGCGTGAGCTTCGCGCTGTCGGAGATCTTCTTCACCCACTTTCACGCCGATCACTTCCTCGGCGTCATCGGCCTGATCCGCACGCTCGGTCTCCAGGGGCGGCCCGAGCCGCTGTATCTGTACGGCCCCAAGGGTGCGAAGAAAGTGCTCGGCGAGGCCATGAAATTGGGAGTCGAGCGGGTGCCGTTTCCGATCGAAATCACCGAGGTGAACGCGGGAGACGTCGTGCAGGGCCCTAAAGGACATGGAGCACGGAGCACGGAGCGTGATGGCTACGAGATTCAGGCCTTCGCCACCGACCACGGCGGTGTCGGTGTGGGCTATGCCCTCAAGGAGCACGAGCGGCGCGGCCGGTTCGACGTCGAGAAGGCGAAGGCGGCCGGGATTCCGGAGGGACCGTTGTGGGGGAAGCTTGCCAAGGGTGAGGCGATCACTCTTTCCAACGGTCCATCGTTCCAACCTTCCGACTTCGTCGGGCCTACTCGCCCGGGCCGGCTAGTGGTCTTCACCGGCGACACGCGTCCCTGCGCGTCCGTCATCGATGCAGCCAAGGGGGCGGATCTCTTGATTCACGAGGCGACGTTCGGGGAGGAAGAGAAGCTGCGTGCCAAGGAGACTGGCCATTCGACGGCGCGAGAGGCGGCGCAGGTGGCGCTGGCCGCGGGGGTCAAGAAGTTGGTGATGTGTCACGTATCCGCCCGGTATTCGATCTCGGCGGAGGAGCTGGTGAAGGAGGCGCGGGAGGTGTTTCCGAACGCCAGCGTGGCCAAGGATGGGATGGAGGTGGACGTACCGTTCGCAGACTGACTAACTAGGGCGTTGGGCGTGGGGCGTGGGGCGTGGGAGGTGGGGCGTACGCGACCGAAGGGCCCCCGCTGCGGTGAATTGGTACTGGGGCGGGTTCGGCTGTGCGCGATGTTCGTGTTGTGCGGAGCCATCGGTCTCTCGAAGCTTGGAAGGCGGCTCATCGGGCGCTACTCGTGACACTGCGAGCCATTGATGGAGCCAATCGCCCCAAGACCTGCTCGAGGCGGCGTTCGGGGATGCGATGCGCCTGCTGTTCGGTCTCATGAAGGGTCGCCGCCCGAAGGATCCCATGCCCCACGCCCCACATCCCACGCCCTAAGCTGTCACGATTCTCCTCAAGTTATTCACCACCCCCTCAAAGAACCGTTTCGCGTCCTTGCGGCGCGACAGTTCCCCGAAGAGCCGGGCCCACCAGCCTTTGGCTTCCCAGATGGATTTCATCGCGAGGTTGGTGGAGCCGCCGTTGAAGCCGAGGTTGAAGTACACGTGGTTGCCGGGGCGCCCTTTGCGTTCGATCCAGCCGAAGTTGCCCGGGACCGTGAGCTCGACGATCTCGAACTCGGCGGCGCGGGTGCCGAAGCCGACGCGCAGGTGGGAGCCCTTGCGCAGCGCGGTCGGGGGCTCGACCGACTGGCACCCCGGGAGCCATTTCGGGATGTGGGCGGGGTTCGTGAGCAGATCGAACACTTCCTCGATGGGCGCGGGGATGGTGGCGCGGAGGGTGAAGGTGAGGGTGGCCATGGGGGGAGAAAGTTAGACGGTTGGAGGGTTAGTCGGTTAGTCGGTTAGCCCTAATCGTCTAACCCTCTAGCCGTCTAACCGAGTAACCGTCGGGGTTGTTGGGGTGGGGTGCTGGGGTTTAGCTTGTAGTCCCTCGGGGCTGTAGCTCAGCTGGGAGAGCGCCTGGATCGCACCCAGGAGGTCAGGGGTTCGAGCCCCCTCAGCTCCATAACTACTAGACGGGTAGACGTCGAGACGGGTAGACGTCGCACCCCTACCCGTCTATGCGTCTAGCCGTCTACCCGTCCAGTTCTTTGCCCCTTGGTGTAATTGGCAACACGCCTGACTCTGGATCAGGAGAGTCCTGGTTCGATCCCAGGAGGGGCAACTTCAAACGGCCGCCGGCGCTTCGCTTGCGGCCGTTTTCGTTGCCCCTCCTGCTCCCTTGACACCTCGCTGCGCTTCGGCGGGCGATCCCAGGAGGGGCTCAGCTCCCCCGCACGAAGGTCGGACGCCGGGCTATGTTACCCGAGCCGTGGCTTCTTCCCCCGACCCGATCGCAGCCGGCACGCAGGCCCTGCAACGAGGGGCCTGGGAGGAAGCGCGCACTCACTTCCAGGCCAGCCTCGCCCTCGGCGAGACACCCCAGGCCTTGGAACACCTCGGCCTCGCCGCGTGGTGGCTCGACGACGCCGCCCTCACATTCGACGCCCGCGAGCGCTCCTTCCGGCTCTACCGCGAACACGCCGACCCGCTCGGCGCCGCTCGCGTCGCGCTCTGGCTCGTCTGGGACTACCTCGCCTTCCGCGGCGATACCGCCGTCGCCTCGGGTTGGCTGGAGCGCGCGCGCCGCCTCCTCGCCGGCCACGAGCGCTCCGCCGAGTTCGGATGGCTGCTGCTGCGCGACGGTGAGGTCGCCCTGTTCCGCGGCCACGATCCGGCCACCGCGCGTGACCTCGGCGTGCGCGCGGCTGCCCTCGGTCGCGACACCGGCGACCGCGGCCTCGAGTTCACCGGGCTCGCCCTCGAAGGGCTGGCGCGTGTCAGCGCCGGCGACGTGGCCGCCGGGATGCGCTGTCTCGACGAGGCCACCGCCGCGGCTACCGGAGGCGAAGTCAAGGAGCTGCATACGGTGGGCGTGGTGTGTTGCTGGCAGATCTTCGCTTGCGAACGCGTGCGCGACTACGACCGCGCAGCCCAATGGTGCGCCCGCGTGCTCGAGTTCTCCAAGCGCTGGCAGCTGCGCCCGCTCTCGGCCATCTGCCGCACCCAGTACGCCGGCGTGCTGATCTGGCGTGGCGATTGGGCGGCCGCCGAAGCGGAGCTGGCCGTGGCGATGCGGGACTTCGAACAGGTGCGACCCCCGCTCGCCGTGCAGGCGCTCGCCCGGCTCGGCGAGCTGCGGCTGCGGCAGGGCCGGTGGGATGAAGCCGAGCGGCTGTTCACGGCCGCGGGCGCGCAGCCGATCGCGCGACTAGGACAGGCGGCGCTCACACTGGAGCGCGGCGCAGCGACGGAGAGCGTGGCCGAGCTGGAGCGCTTCTTGACGCTGGTCGGCGATACCGAGCCGACGATGCGCGCCGGCGCGCTCGAGCTGGCGGTGCGTGCGCATCTGGCCTGCGGAGACCTCGCCGCCGCCGAGCGGGCCCGCGATGAGCTGCGACAGATCGCCCAGACGCTCGGGACCGCACCGCTCGCTGCCGCCGCGGCTGCCGCCGAGGGCACTCTGCTCCGTCACCGTGGGGACGCGGCGGGCGCCGTGAGCCAGTTCGAGGCGGCGGCTGCGGGCTACGAGCAGAGCGGCGCGCCGCTCGAGACCGCTCGAGTCCGACTCGATCTCGCGGAAGCGCTCGCCGCTAGAGGGGTGGGACAGGGCGCCGGCGCCGAGCGGATGGCGCGGCAGGCGCTCGAAACGTTCCAGGCGTTGGGGGCGGAGCGGGACGAGCGGCGCGCCCGAGATACCATCGCCCGGGTCGCGCACCTCGCCGGAGCGCAACGCCCGGGCGGCAAGGGCCAGCTCACCGGCCGCCAGCTCGAGATCCTGCGACTCGTGGCGCAGGGTCTCAGCAATCCGGAGATCGCGGCACGCCTGCGGTTGAGCGACCACACCGTCAAGCGTCACGTGGCCAACCTCCTCACCAAGCTGGGCTTGCCCTCGCGGGCCGCCGCCGCGGCCTACGCCGCCCACCAGGGCCTGCTCTAACGCCCGCCTGACCGTGGCCCGAATGGGCCACGTTTCTTCCCGCTGTGCTCATGGCTCTCCCGGGCGAAGCGCCGCCCGTGGGACCGCCCTATCGTGCACGGTGGGAAATCCCCGCATCTATGATGTCCATCATCGTTCCGGAGGCTCGCCATGCGTTCCCCCTTCGCCATTGCTCTGCTCGCGACACTCGTCCTGCCCGCTGCCGCCGCCGCCCAGGCACCCGCGCTCGTCTGGGGTCCCGCTCCCCCGGTCTTCCCGGCGGGCGCCAAGATGGCTGTGCTCCAGGGAGACCCGAGTCAGCCGGGACCGTTCACGGTGCGGCTCGATCTGCCGGCCGGCTACCGCATCCAGCCGCACTTCCATCCGACGGATGAGCAGCTGACGATCATCAGCGGGACGTTCCTCCTCGGGATGGGCGACACGTTTGACGCGGCACACGCCACCGTCCTGCCGGCCGGCGCGTTCTCCACCGTGGGGGCGACCATGCACCATTACGCTCTCGCCCGGGGGCGCACCGTCGTACAGGTCAACTCGATGGGGCCGTTCGTGTTGACGTACGTCCGTCCCCAAGACGATCCGCGGAACGCGCCGGGAACGCGTTGACGCCTAGACGAAAGCGCGGGCGGGGGCTCAGCTCCCGCCCGCGATCTCGTCCGCCAGCGGCTTCGCGTCGTACACTCGGCGCAAGGCCAGCCGTGCTGGGTGTTCACGTTGACTTCACCAGATGCTCGTACTGTTTTCATACCAGTTTGCACCATCGGGGATAGCCTTGTGCAGGTAGGAGACACCGGGAGGTTGCCATGTACTGCGCCCGTACTGTCCGCCGCGGTGTGCTCGTCGTCGGTGTAGCCGTATCCGCGGCGATGACGAGCACGCCGGTCTTCGGTCAAGCACTCGTCCCCGGGGCTCGGCTACGCGTGACCCTCAAGGGAACCCCACCAACGATCCTGGTCGGCACCGTAGACCGGGTGGCTGGGGATACGCTTCACTTGCGGGTGCCGTATCGGGGGCAGACTGTCCCGCTTCCGCTAATGACGGTGGCCTCCACTGAAATCAGCCGCGGTCGACACTCTCGTGCCGCGAAGGGCGCGCTGATTGGCGGAGGCATCGGAGTGGCTGTGGGCTTGCTGGCATTCGATATGGCCGACCCCAACCCGGATTTGCGAGCACGCTGGGGCATACTCTTTGGCCTGATGGGCGCAGGGACAGGTGCTCTCATCGGAGCGCAATCCCGCTCGGAGAAGTGGGAGATGGTGCCGCTCCCGAGCCTGCCTGCGGCCTCCGTGAGCCTCAACCGCGTCGAGCTGGGGTTCCGGCTGCGGTTCTGACAAGCAACGACAGCTTGGGACAGGGATGCTCCGCCTTACGCAGGCCCATCACACCTCGACGGCGCCAGCGCGGCTGGTAGGTCTCACCTTTGCCGAGCATTTGGGAGAACAATGTTGATGTAGTCGGTAGCGTTGTACTCGACCGCCATGATTGCTATAAGACCGACGACTCCGACACCAAGCAGGATCGTCTTCCCAGAGTCGAACCGTCGCACTGCCACAGTGACTACGTCGGCCACCGGAATCGCAAGCGTGTCTTCGCGCATCCCACGCTGCATCACTCCCACCAACGTGTCCCCGAGCACGGCAGGGTGGTACAACACGACCTTTGTTGTTTCCGAGAGTGCGGTGCGACGGGTGACCTGAATGCGATCCGGTTGCTCCTGGGAGACAAGGTCCGCCGGACTCAAGCGTTGTACCTTCCACTGAGTGCACGCACCCGCCACCAAGAACAGCGGGGCGAAAATCGCGTGCACGACGTACCGAGCGGTGCGGGCGCACATAGAAACCTCCATTCTCCCTGTTGCTACTACCGGACTGTCGGTGAAGCAACAGTGAGACGGAGGTGAGAATTCGTTCCGTACCGCGGACCGATGTGCGGGCGGGGGCTCAGCTCCCCCCCGCGATCTCGTCCGCCAGCGGCTTCGCGTCGTACACTCGGCGCAAGGCCTCGAGGATCCCCCGCACGTCCACCCACACCGACCGCCCCTTGAGCTCCGTATAAAGGAAGCGGTGCGGCAGGGCCTCAATGGTCTCGTCGAAGATCAGCCCCACCACCTCGCCGTCCCGGTTCACGATCGGGCTACCCGAGTTGCCGCCGATGATGTCGGCCGTCGAGACGGCGTTGAGCGGGGTCGCGAGGTTGAGCGAATCCCGGCGCGCCACCCAGCGCGGCGTCAAGTTCCACGGCTCCTTGCCGCCGAAGCCGGCGGAGCGGTCGTACAGCCCGAACAACGTCGTGAACGGCTGGGCGTATGTGCCGTTCGCCGCATAGCGCCGCACTTCCCCGTCCCCGATCCGCAGGCTGAACGTCGCATCGGGAGACACCGTGTTGCCGAACACGGCGAGCAACGCACGGGCGATGCGCTCGTTGAGCTGGTCTTCCTCGTCCGTGAGCTGGGTGATCTCCTTCGTCAGCTGCCGCTCGAGCGGGTCGATCACCCGCGCCAGCGCGATGAACGGATCGCTCGACGCGGCGGCCGCGGCGGCGCCGCCCTGCACCAGCGCCCGGCGGGCGTCGGCGGTCAGGATCTGGGACTGCGCGACCAGCTGCGCGGCGGCCTGGTCGGGCGTCCGGCCGCCGAGTGCCGCGCGCCGCACCGGATCCGTTGCCGGGAGATCCGCGGCCATGGCCGTCAAGTAGGCGGCGACGAGTCGCCGCTCGAGCGCCGTGTCCACCGGCGTCGCCCCGTACAGCACGCGCTCGAGGTTCGCCCGGTTGGCGTCGCGGAACGCCGGGAGCCGCCCCGTGTCCGGCTTGGCGGTCTCGACCGGAGAGCGAACGACCAGCCCCGCGAGACTGAGGAGCCGCGAGCCGTAGGCGCCGAACGCGTAAAACCGGCGGCGCGCGTCGAGTTGGGCGAGCCGCCGGCGAATCGCCGCGATGCGGATCCAGGCGCCGCCGTAGCGGGCTTTCAGCCCCGAGTCGGCGTTCACCCTGGCGCGGAAGCCGCGCTCCCAGGCGCCCTTGCGGGCCATGAGAGAGGGGTCGAGCAAACCGGACTGGTAGCCGGCGATCGCCTTCTGGCTGTTCTCGAGCCCGAACAGCGTGTTGCGCCAGCGGCGCGCCTCGTCGCCCGAGAGGGCGGACAGGGCGTGGTACACGGCGATCTGGCGCCGCAGCGCCGCGAGTTGCGCGGGATACTGCACGTCCCGCAGGAATTCGAGCTGGGCCGCCGTGTTGAGGCGCCCGGTCGAGCCCGGATTGCCGACGACGAACACCAGGTCGCCCTCCGCCGTCCCCGCCTGGCTCCACTTCAGGTACTCGGGGTGCGCCGGCTGGCCGTTGACGTAGGCGCGCG
>JBGPOM010000037.1:0-9904 GCA_041488075.1 Gemmatimonadota bacterium | reverse complement strand
CAGTTCGTCGGGCGCGAGCGCAATCAGGCGCAGCTGAACCCCGAGATCGGCGTGACGGGCGACATCCGGGGATACGCCACCGCACGCGGAGTGCAGCGGGACAATTTCGACGCGCGCGAGTTCGAGATCGGGTTCCAGTCGGCGCTCGACCCCTACTCGCACACCAAGATCTTCGTGAGCATCGAAGGCGGCGTGGTGAGTCTGGAGGAAGGCTACGCGTACTGGACGGGCCTGCCGGGACACTTCCGCCTCGACGCCGGGAAGTTCCGCCAGCAGTTCGGCGAGCTGAACCGCTGGCACCTGCACGCCGTGCCCGAGACCGAGTACCCGCTCGCGCTCACGAGTTATCTCGGGGACGATGGCCTCGTCGGCACGGGGCTATCCCTGTACCGGGCGTTTGGCGGGCTCGGCACGCACGAGCTGACCGCGCAGGTGACCCGCAGCGCGAGTGACGCGGAGCTGTTCGGCGGCGGCGGTCGCCCGACCTACCTCGCGCACCTGCTCAACTTCTGGCAGCTGGGCCCGTCCGCGTACATGCAGATCGGCGGGACGGCGCTGTACGGCACGAACCCCGACTCGGCGCTGCGCACGCGCGTGGGCGGCGTCGAGTTCCGCCTGACCTGGCGGCCGCCGCTCCGCGCGATGTACCACGAGTGGACGCTGCGCGGCGAGCTGCTCGCCCTCCAGAAGCAGGTGGCGGGCGCCGGCCCCACGCGGCTGGGCGGCTACGTCAGCACCACCTACAAGTTGAACCAGCGCTTCATCGCCGGTGTGCGATACGACTACGTCGAGGCCCCCGCATTCGGCGCCATCACGCGGCAGGTCGTCCCCTCGCTCACGATGTGGCAGAGCGAGTGGGTATTCCTGCGCGCGCAATACCAGTGGCAGCGGGTCGCCAGCGCGACCGCCACGCACCAGATCGCCCTCCAGGCGGTCTGGGCCATCGGCCCCCACAAACACGAGACCTACTGACATGATAGCCCTCATCCCGCTGCTGCTGTCCCTCTCCACCGGCACGCCCCCCCCCGCCTCCCGGGCGGCGGCACCGGTCAAGGTCGTGACCTCGCTCACGACGTACGCTTCGATCGCCCGCGAGATTGTGGGCGACCACGGCATCGTGAGCTCCATCGCCGTCGGCGACGAAAACCCGCACTACGTCCAGCCCAAGCCGAGCTTCGTGCCGACGCTGGCGCAGGCCGACCTGTTCGTCACGACGGGACTCGACCTCGAGTTGTGGGTGCCCGCCCTGCTCGACAAGGCCAACAATGCCAGGATCACCGAGGGCGGCCCCGGCTACGTCGCGGCCTACGCGGGCGTGCCGCTGCTCGACGTGCCCGTCAGCCTGTCGCGCTCCGAGGGCGACATCCATGCGTACGGCAACCCGCACATCTGGACCGACCCGCTGAACGCCGTGATCATCGCCCGCAACATCCTCACCGGGCTGAAGCGCGTCGCCCCCCAGGACGCCGACTACTTCACCGCGCGGGAGAAGGACTTCGAGGACCGCATCTACCGAGCGCTGTTCGGCGAGGAGCTGGTCAAGCTGCTCGGCGGTCCCAGCCTCGCCGACCTCGACCGGAAAGGGAAGCTGTTCACCTTCCTCGCCCAGCAGCAGTATCAGGGCGCGCCGCTCACGACGCGGCTCGGGGGCTGGCTCAGGCAGGGGCAGCCGTTCCGCGGGAAACTGGTGGCTTGCTATCACAAGGAGTGGGACTACTTCTCGCGCGAGTTTCAGGTCAACTGCTTCGACTACATCGAGCCCAAGCCGGGCATTCCCCCCACGCCCCGGCACGTGCAGGAGATCATCACCGCGATGCGGGATCAGCACATCCAGGTCTTGCTGTCCACGAACTACTACGACCGCAACCAGGTGCTCGAGGTGGCGCAGCGCACCGGGGCCAAGGCCGTCATCGTGCCATCGAACACCGGCGGCTCGACCGGCGTCGCCACGTACTTCGATCTCATGAACCTGTGGGTCTCGGAGCTCGCCCGCGCCTTCGGCGCGGCGAGCGATCCGGCCCGCTAACCCGCTGGAGGTGTCGTGAGCGGTCTACAGTTGATGCTGCCCCCGTTCGTGGCGTGCATGGTCCTCGTGGCCATGCTCTCCTACCTCGGCCTGCACGTCATCGCGCGCGAAGTGATCTTCGTGGACCTCTCTCTCGCCCAGATGGCGGCGCTGGGGAGCCTCTCCGCACTCCTGTTCCACGTGAACCCGGAGTCGCCGACCACGTACGTCTTCGCCCTGCTTGCCACCGCCCTCGGCGCGCTCCTGTTCGCGCTCACCCGGACGTCGGACCGCAAGGGCCGAGTGCCGCAGGAGGCGTTCATCGGGATCGTGTACGTCGTCGCGTCCGCCGCCGCCGTGCTCGTCGCCAACAAGGTGCCGGGGGGCGGCGAGGCGGTGGAGAAGACGCTGGTCGGGAGCTTGCTCTGGGTGACCTGGCCCACGATCGTGAAACTGGCCGTCGTCTACGCCGGCCTCGGGCTATTCCAGTACTTCCTGCGGCGGCGCTTCCTGACCATCTCCTTCCATCCGGAGGAGGCGGTGGCGGCGGGGTGGAAGATCCGGGGGTGGGACTTCCTGTTCTACTTGTCGTTCGGCGTCGTGATCACGTTGGCGGTGCCGATCGCCGGCGTGCTGATGGTCTTCAGCTTTCTCGTCGTGCCCGCGGTGATCGCGAATCTCTTCACTCCTGACAAACGCCGTCTCACGCTGATCGCCTGGGGCTCGGGAGCCCTCGCGTCCCTGCTCGGGCTGTGGCTATCGTATACGCAGGATCTGCCCACGGGACCGCTCATCGTATGCATGTACGGGTTGCTGCTCGTCGTGGCCGGGCTGCTCCGCAAGCTCGGCGTGGGGGACGGAGCGGCGAACGCATGACGGTTGGGGGGTTAGGCGGTTGGGCGGTTAGGGCAACCACGCTCGTCACCCTGTGGCTAACCGGCTATCCGCCTACCCGGCTAACCGCCCAGGTGTCGCTTCACCTCGCCGCCGGCGTCCGCTACAGCTCGACCCTGGTCCACGACTCGGTCGTGACGCCGTTCGACTTGAGACCTGCGCTTGCCCCCACTCTGCTGCTGTCGCTGCGGGACGAGCTGCGGCCGGGGTGGTCGGCGGATGCGACGCTCGACGTGTCGCCGAGCCGACTGCGGCGCCACGAGGGTGGTGGATCATTCGACGCGGGATCGTTCACCACGTTCGCGTTCACGGTGGGACTGCGGCGCCACTTCGCGGCCGGCGCGTCGGCCCGAGTCGGCGTCGGCGGGCTGCGCTACCTCGCCAGCCAGACGGGCGTGTTTCGTGAAGGCTCGGGGGGCATCTTCCCCCTCGGCACAGTGGCCGCGACGTACGCGCTCCCCCTCCCTTTCGCGCGCAAGCACCAGCTCGAGGTCGAAGCGCGTTACGACATCCACCAGTTCATCACGCCCGCGCTGCGCACCGAGGGGTTCACCAAGTCGCGACCGGTGCACCGCGTGGCCGTTCTGGTCCGAATCGGCTGGGGCGGAGCCGGGACGCCGTGATGCCGCGCTGCGCCGCCGCGCTCGTGGGGGGCCTGGCCCTCGCCGCCTGCACCGACCCGGCGCTTCCCGACCGGGCCGGCGTCTACGCCTTCGCGGATACGGCGATCATCGGCGTGGATACCTCGGTCGCGCTGTTCCGCTGGCCCGCGAACCGTCAGCCGGTTCGATTCTGGGCCGATCCCCGCAGCAATATGCGGTTCCTGGTCGAGCGGGCGGTCGCGGTCTGGCAAGACCAGTTCCTGTATGGCGAGTTGCGCGGCGGCGTCGTCAACGACTCGGGCAGCGCCGATGTCCTGGTACGCTGGACCGACAGCGTGCCTCCCGACGTTGCTCCGGACACGACGCCCGCCCCCAACGCGTGCGGGGGCGTCACGACGTTCGACTACGACAGCACCGGCCTCGCCCTCACCGGCCCCGTGCACGTGTCCCTCACGGTCCTCACCGGAGGGCCACCCGCCTCTCCCGGGCAAGTGCAGGCGTGCATGCGACGCGTCGCGATCCACGAGCTGGGGCACTCCATCGGCCTGCTGCGGCACAGTCTGTTCGACGAGGACATCATGTACGGCTCGCCCATCGTCGACTACCCGTCGCGGTTCGACCGGCGCAGCGTGGAAGTGCTGTACCACACGACTCCCACGATCAGCCCCCCGCCGCGCTAGCGGCGGCGCTACCGGATCCGGATCACGGTAAAGCGCGGCACGATCACATTATTGATGGCCGCACCCCCCTCGCCGCTCAAGCGCAGGGTGAAGCCAGCGCTGCCCGGCGGCTGCAGCACCCGCGTATACACACCGGAGCCGGACCACAGGGCGCCGGTCAGGCTCAGCGCCGTTCCGGCGCTCGCGACGGGTACGAGCGGATACGCCAGCGGAAACGTGCTTGGGTCCTGCCCATTGAGTGACGCGAACGTCGTCCGGAAGTGCCACGTCGTGTAGCGCAGCTCCCCCGGCGTAGCGAACCCGGGCAGGTCAGAGACCCAGTTCGCGAGCGCCCACCGGGTCACTGTGACGTCGAATGGCTGCCCGGTCTGTGCTGCCACGTTCGCCGAGCCGATCGACCCGCTGTGGACGAGACGGCGCGGCAATGAGTCCCCGAACTGATCGACGAGGTAGCGGGCGAATAGCCAACTGGCCCCGATTTCGGCGAGCGTCCCGTTGTCTTCCGGGATCAGGAGGGGCGCGGTGCCCGGCGCGAGCAAGTACTGGTAGGCATCGTACAAGTCGCCGATCGCGTACTCGCTGAACGTCGCTGGATCGCCCGGCAGGTAGCTCCGCCCGGCAAGCTCCTCGGCGTACTTGGACAGCCCTTCGTCCAACCAGCCTTCTTCAGATTGCCCGCCCCGGACGATCACGTGCTGCACGAAACTGATCATGTGCTGGAACTCGTGCGTGAACGTGATTGGTGTCGAACCCTTCACGTCCGCTCGCGTGTGCGCGCAGCTCAGCGTACTGCCCGGATCGGCCACGATCGAATAGAAGACCTCGCCGTGATTGAACTGCGACGCGAACAGGGGATCCAGGTCACCGGCGAAGAAGAATCCAGCCACAAAGCCGCTCGTGTGGCATTGATTGGCCGTCACGAGCTTGTTCACGACACCGGTCATCAACACGGTCACGACCGAGTCGCCGTCGATGTCGGACACGTCGCCGAATACGGCGGTATCGAGTGGATAGAGGCGGGCGTCGAACACCTGCTTGAGCGTATCGAGGTCGGCCGAATCGAGGCCTGCTGCCGGCGCGAGGGTGTCGACGTAGACGGCGATATGCGCGCCCACGGCCTGGACGCGCGCCGCCACGTTGGCGAACGACGAACAGGTGAGCGTCGCGCAGACTTTGAAGGCGCGCAGATTCCCAAGAACCGGCCGCCCGGTTTGCGTTGCGGTCGTCCCCACGACGCGGGTGGAGAGGCCCGGCGGCACCGCATACGTCCGGCTCCGCGCGACGCCGCGCAGGAAGGCGTCGAAGCGGAGTGCGGTCGGTGCGGCATTGGCGCCGGCGGGAGCACCGCCGAGCGCGAAGGCCGCTGCTGCGGCGCCACCGCCTTGGAGTGCGAAGGGAGCCGACGATCCGGGCGCGCCACCAGCCGATTGCGCGACCACCAGATACTCGGCCGAATCGGTCGGCGACGCGTTCGCGGCGAAGGTGACGCACCCTGCGTTCACGGCAGCGTCAATGGACTGGTAGGCCGCCACCGCCAAGGTGAGGTGGGTCGTTTGAGTATCACAGCCGGTGACGGGAGGCGGGCCGGTCATCCGATCGCCAGCGCACGCCGCTGCCACGACGCAAACCAACAGGACCGGCGCCCAACCATGATCGACCACATGACCCCCTTCCGACGGGCCGGGGTGGAGTGAGCCACCCCGGCACCGCCTGAGTGTTAGAAGCCTGCCGTTACTCTCGCGATCAGACTACGGCCCATGCCCGGGTTGGGCACAAGCGTCTTGAGATGGCTGAGATAGTCGACCCAGTCCCTATTCAGCGCGTTCCGCAGCTGGACGTCGAACTGGATCGCCCGGCCGACGCCGGTCGGCACTGAGAACCCCGTGGCCAAGTTGATCAGCGTGTAGGAGGCAGATTGATAGCCCTGTCCCCCGAAGGCGCCCGCGTAGAACGTGGCCTCCGCCGGATTCAGGCGGGTCTGCCGCGCATTGGTCTCCCCTCCCACCGAGAAGTAGGGGCTGGACAGGGCGCCCAGCGATCGTCCTTCGAGCCGGGCGGTGTACGTCGCCCGGAAAGGAGGCATGCTCGGCAGCGGGTCTCCGGAGGTCGTGTTCTTGCCGTACACGTAGTCCGCCGTGCCCTCGAGGTGGAGGTAGGCGGTGGGGTGGTATTGGATCTGTCCCTCGAATCCGCGCAGGACCGCGTCGCCCTGCACAACATCGTAGATGTCGAGACCGGAAGCCGAATCGACCTGGCCCGCCGGCACCGTATAGATGAAGCTCTGGATCAAGTTGACGAATGTGCCCAGCTCGATCGCCGCCGACGTGGATTGGACCCGGACCGCCGCATCGGTGTTGAGCGACGTTTCGGTCTTCAGGTTCGGATTGCCGCGCTCGAAGGTCTGGGTCGCTTCGTGCGGGCCGTTGGCGAAGAGATCGAAGGTCGACGGCGAACGGAACCCTCGTCCCACGTTGAGGACCAGCGCGACAGGCTCCGACACGTGGTACAACGCACCAACATTGCCGGTGACCGAGCTCCAATGGAGGCTGGCGGCCGGGTTCCCGAGGTCGGTATTCGCAGCGACGTTGAGGTGCCGGTAGTCGTAGCGCGCCCCGAACGACAGGTTCCAGCGCCCGACGTCGGTCTGCTCGAAGACGTATAGCGCGGCGTCGCCCGCCTTGCTGTCGGGCTCGAGAAACTCCTGCCCGAAGTTGGCGTCGCTGGTGTACTCACCGGAGAAGCCGACGAGGCCGCTGAACGGCCCGAGGGAGGAATGGTGCAGGCGGGCGTCGGTCGTATACGACTGCTGCCGCATACCGAAAGCCTCACTCGTGGTCGTGGCGTCCGCCCACTCGTGCCGCTGGTTGCGCTCGTACCCTGCACCCCAGTCCAAGCGCGAGGACCCCAAGCGAACTGAGAGGTCCACGTGGCCGCGGTGGTCGTCGGTCCCGGCACGGCCGGTCGCGGTCGGATCTTCGTCGGTCAGGTTGAGGCGATCGTTCCGGTACGTGTACTGACCGGTGAGCGAGCCCCAAGGGCCGCGGTATCCCAGCGTCCCGGTCCCCCCGACGTTGTGATATCCGCTGTTCCACAGCGTATAGGTCGGGGTGTGCACGTTTCCGGCGGTCCGCCCGGTAGCCGATACGCGGTATCCAAACCCGCGGCTCGCCCCTTCGAGCGTGAGGGAACCGTCAGGTTGCGTGTTTCCGGTCGCGAACCCTCCGGTCACACTGCCTTGGACAAACGGGGAACGACCGATCGCGTCGGGAAGGTCCGGTGCGATGATATTGATCACACCCCCAATCGCATCCGATCCGTACAGCACGCTCGCGGGACCGCGGATCACCTCGATCCGGGACGATGCGGCCGGCTCCACGCTGGAGAAGTGATCGTCGCCCCACTGGTTGTGTTCCAGGCGCTGCCCATTGTCGAGCACCAGCACGCGGTTATTCGTAAGCCCCCGGATGACGGGCTTGCCCGCAGCCACCCCGCTGCTGTTGTTGCGAACGCCGGCGATATCCTCGAGTGCCTCGCCCAGACTGGTCGGGCGCAGTTTCATGAGATTCTCAGCGCTGGCCACCACCATCGGCTGCGGAGAGTTCATCGGGCTCGTGGCCTCCGCCGAGGCCGAGACCTGGACGGCGGGAAGCTCGAGCGCCGAAGCCTTGAGCGTGATATCCACGGTGGTCTCCGCGTCGCCTACCGTGACCTTGCGGACCCGGGGCGCGTACCCGATCACCGCAAAGGAGACGGTGTAGGTACCCCGGGGGACCTCCGCGATCGTAAACCTCCCGTCGCTTCCCGTGCGCGCCGCCCGCCGGAGCTCGATCACTCGGACCGTGACCTGATCGACGGGTTGGCCGCTCGCATCAGTCACCCGTTCGGAAATACTCGGTGGAGCGGAGGCGGCCGGGGCCGGCACGGCCCCCACCGCCAGCACGGTCGACAGCGAGAGCGTCTGCACGGCGCCCTTGAAGAGATTGAAACGCATTTGGTGCTCTCCTGGTCGTATGACCGGCGCGCACCGCGCCCCAGGGGAGCGGTGCCGCACACAGCCGTTGACGAAGGTTGCGGTCGCCGCGGGAATCGCGGCGCCGTCACTCAGGAGAGCGTGGGAGGAGCGCGGGAGTGATGCACCCCGGCGGACAGCGCCGCGCGGGGGGTGACGTCCGTGGCGACGACCGCCGTCGTGCGGTATCCATCGCGGATCCGGAAGACGACGGGCCGGCCCGTCGCGAGGGGCGCGCTGAGAAAGCGGTGAAACGCGCAGTCCGCGGGGTGGATGCGGATGCACCCCGACGTCGAGTGCGACTCGATGTGCGCCGGGCCCGCCGCGGCGTTGTCGAGCCGCGCGTCCGCCCACGCCGCCGCCCCCGGCAGCGATAGCTGCAGGGCGGCGAGTAGGCACAACGAGGCGCGGGACTTGAGCGACGTGCTCCGCATGGACGCCATATTACACTTACGCCCACGGACGGGGCAACTCTTGACAGCCCCCGTCGGTGCGTCTAGCATAACCCCTTCCCCAAAAAGGACTTGTGTCCTCGATGCCCAGCCGCCGCCAGGAGGCCCTCGACTACCACTCGCAGGGCCGCCCTGGGAAGATCCAAGTCTCGCCGACCAAGCCCTTCAAGGATCAGCGCGACCTGTCCCTCGCCTACACGCCGGGCGTGGCGGAGCCGTGCCTCGAGATCGCCAAGCGGCCCGAAGACGCCTACACCTACACGGCCAAGGGGAATCTGGTGGCGGTCGTGTCCAACGGGACCGCGGTCCTGGGCCTGGGCAACATCGGCCCCCTCGCCGGGAAGCCGGTGATGGAGGGCAAGGGGATCCTGTTCAAGGCGTTCGCCGACATCGACGTGTTCGACCTCGAAGTGGCGTCCGAGGATCCGGAGGACGTGATCCGGTTCTGCCAGCTGCTCGAGCCGACGGTCGGCGGGATCAACCTGGAGGACATCCGCTCCCCCGACTGTTTTCACATCGAGCAGAAGCTCCGGGAAACGCTCAGCATCCCGGTGTTCCATGACGACCAGCACGGCACGGCGATCATTACGGGGGCGGCGCTGCTCAACGCGCTCGAGGTCGTGAAGAAGGACATCGACAGGGTGCGGGTGGTGTTCTCGGGTGCTGGGGCGGCGGCGCTCGCCACGGCCGAGCATTACGTGAGGCTCGGCGTGAAGCGCGAGCACATCGTGATGTGCGACCAGAAGGGCGTGATCCACACCGGCCGCGAGGACCTGGACCAGTATAAGCGCCGTTTCGCGGCCGACACCAAGGCCCGCACGATCACAGAGGCGCTGAAGGGGGCGGACGTGTTGGTCGGGCTCTCGGTCGGGGGCATCATCACCGGCCAGATGTTGGAGACGATGGCCAAGAAGCCGATCGTCTTCGCCCTCGCGAACCCGACGCCCGAGATCATGCCCGACGAGGCGAAGCGGGCGCGGCCCGACGCGATCGTGGCCACGGGGCGTTCCGACTTTCCCAATCAGGTAAACAACGTTCTCGGCTTCCCGTTCATTTTCCGCGGCGCGCTCGACGTGCGGGCCAAGAAGATCAACGACGAGATGGAGATGGCGGCGACGCGGGCGCTGGCGGCGCTCGCCAAGGAAGAGGTGCCCGATTCAGTGATGCGCGCCTACGGGCTGGACCGCCTCAGGTTCGGCCCCGACTACCTGATTCCCACGCCCTTCGACCCGCGGGTGCTGCTGTGGGTGGCGCCGGCGGTG
>JBGPOM010000036.1:0-9950 GCA_041488075.1 Gemmatimonadota bacterium | reverse complement strand
CGCGCGTGAGTCCCACGTAACACAAACGCCGCTCCTCTTCCACACCGCCCGGCTCCCCCACTGCGCGGCCGAGTGGGAACAGCCCGTCCTCGAGTCCGGCGAGCGCCACGACGGACCACTCGAGACCCTTCGCCATGTGGGCCGTGAGCAGCGTCACGCCCGTCGTGCTCTGGTCCTCATCCACCGCGGTGACCAGGGCCGCCTGCGTCAGGTACCGCTCGACCGGCGTCCCGCCGCCCTCCGCCGCCACCTGGGGGTCCTGCACCTCCGCCCACGCGGCCGCCCCGGCGACGAGCTCCCGCACGTTCTCGATCCGCTCGATCCCCTCGGCGCCCTCCTCGGCCAGGTACTGCTCGTACCCGGTCGCGGCCAGCACCGCCTCGAGCAGCGTGGCCGGGTCGGCCTGCCCCGCCGCATCCCGCAGCCGGTCCACCACCGCCGCCACCCCGATGAAGGCGTCGCGCACGTTGGGCCGCAGCTCCGCCACCCGCCCCGCCCCCCGCGCGACCTCGAGCAGGGGCTTCCGCCACCCACCGGCCGCCTGGACCAGCAAGGAGAGCGACGCGTCCCCGATGCCGCGCCGAGGGACGTTCACGATCCGCAGGAAGGCTTCGTCATCCGCGGGATTCGCGATCAGGCGGAGGTAGGCGAGCAGGTCCTTGACCTCCCGCCGCTCGTAGAAGCTCACCGCGCCGATCAGCCGGTAGGGGATGCCCCGGAACCGGAACGCCTCTTCCAACGGGCGCGACTGGGCGTTGGTCCGGTAGAGGATCGCCATCCCCTCGTAGGGGATGTCTCCGTCCGCCGCGAGCCGCGCGAACTCCGTCGCCAGCCATTCGGCCTCGTCGCGCTCGTCCGCCGCCGTGAGCATGATGACCGGGTCGCCGCCCTTCTTGGCGGTGAACAGCGTCTTCCCGAGCCGCGCGGCGTTCTCGGCGATCACGCCGTTGGCGGCGTCGAGGATCACCTGGGTCGAGCGGTAGTTCTGCTCCAGCTTGACGAGCACCGTGCCGGGAAAATCGTTCTGGAACGCGAGCATGTGGCGCACGTCGGCGCCCCGCCAGCCGTAGATCGCCTGGTCGTCGTCGCCCACGACGCACAGGTTGCCGTGCCGGCGCGCGAGCTGCTTGACGAGCAGATACTGGGCGGCGTTGGTGTCCTGGAACTCGTCCACCAGCACGTGGCGGAACCGGTCCTGCCAGTACGCGAGCCGCTCGGGATGCTCGCGGAACACGGTGAGGGGATGGAGCAGCAGGTCGTCGAAGTCCATCGCGTTCGCCTGCTTCAGCGCCGGCCCGAGCGCCGCGAACACGTCGGCGGCGACGCGCGTGAGCGGGCTCTCGGCCTGCGCGCCCAGCTCTTCCGGGAGCAGCATCCGGTTCTTGGCGCCCGAAATGACGCCCTGGATGGCGCGGGGCGGATAGGCTTTGGGCGAGACGCCGCGCTGTTCGAGCAGCCGCTTGATCAGGGCCTGCGAGTCGTCGACATCGTAGATCGTGAAGTTCGGCCCAAAGCCCAGCAGCGGCGCCTCGCGGCGCAGCAGCCGCGCCGAGAGGGCGTGAAAGGTGCCGATCCACAGGCCGCGGGGGTCGGCGCCGAGCAGCGCGCCGACTCGGGCTCGCATCTCCCCGGCGGCCTTGTTCGTAAAGGTGACGGCAAAGATGCGCTCGGGTGGGACGCCTTGGGTCTTGATGAGATGGGCGATGCGCGTCGTCAGGACGCGGGTCTTTCCCGAGCCCGCGCCCGCGAGGACGAGGAGGGGCCCGCCCGGGTGCTCCACCGCCGCGCGCTGGGCGGCGTTGAGGCTCAGCGTCATGCCGTGGTGAGCGGGAATTCGAGCATGAAGAGGCTGCCCTTCCCCTCCGCGCCGGCCTGGTAGCGCACGCGGCCGCCGTGCTGTTGCTCCACGATGCGGCGCGCGAGGGCGAGGCCGATCCCCCATCCGCCGGTCTTGGTCGACACACCCGGCTCGAACAGCTGGCCACGCATCTCGGGAGCCACGCCGGGCCCGTCGTCACTGACGGCAATGCGCGCGCTGCGGTCCGTGCCCTCGATCCTGAGCTCGATCCGGCCACCCCGGCCGCTCAGCGCGTCGATCGCGTTCTTCACCACCACCTCCAGCGCCCATTCGATCAACACGGGATCGCCCGTCACGACGGGCCCCGCCCCGGGCGATACGAGGGTGAGCGTCACCGTGTTCGCGAGGGTCGGCAGGCGCGGCCGGAAGTAGCCCACGACCCGCTCCGCCACCGCACCGAGGCCGACCGACTCCCGCCGGGCGGGCCGGCCGATGCGCTCGAACCGCTTGGCCACGCGCTCGAGCCGCTCGGCGTCCGCCTGAAGATGCCTCACCAGGTCGCCCCCCGGCGTACCCGGATTCTCCCGCAGGTAGTCAATCCAACCCGTGAGGCTCATCAGGGGGGTGCCGAGCTGGTGGGCCGACTCGCGGGCCATCGCGACCCACAGGCGGTCGCGCGCAGCGCCGACCCGGACGCGCAGCGCCCATGCCGCGAGCAGCGCGAGGCAGAGGAACACCACGGCCTGGAAGGCGGCGAGCCCCGTAAACCGGCGGGCCGCGGGGAGGGCGCCGTAGTGGATGGTGCCCACGCCGGGCTGGACGAGCGGCTCGTTGATCCGGTCGAGCTGTGCGATCCAAGCGCGGCGCTCGGTCTCGCCCGCCGAGTCGCCGAACGGCGCATTGTCGAGTGCGGTGATGCGGCCCGCAGTGTCGGTGACCGCGATGGGGATGCCGAGCCGCCGGACCTCTTCGGCGAGCCCCAGCAGGGCGTCGGCGGCGGCGCCCTCGCGCGGATCGTTGAGTCCTGCGAACACACGGCCGAACAGGCGGCTCGTCTCGCGCGCATCGTCCCGCAGATGTCGCGCCACGATCCAGGCGTAGCCTACGGAGAGGGCGCCGAACAGCAGGGCGAAACCGACGAGCGCGGCGGGGCCGGCCCGTCGGAGCGTGTCTCTAGCCGCCACCGAACCGGTCCGCCCCGAAGTAGGGCGTGAGCGCGCCTGGTAGCGTGACGGAACCGTCGGGCTGCTGGCGCGTCTCGAGCAGCGCGGCGAGAGTGCGCGGCAGCGCCACGCCCGAGGCGTTCAGCGTGTGCACGAACTCCGGCTTCTCGCCCGGGCGCGGGCGGCAGCGGATGTTAGCGCGGCGGGCCTGGTAGTCGGTGAACGTGCTCGCGCTCGAGACTTCGAGCCACTGCCCCACTCCCGGCGCCCACACCTCGAGATCATAGGTCTTGGCGCTCGCGAAGGAAAAATCGTTCGCGCCGAGCAGCACCACGCGGTAGGGCAGCTCGAGGCGCCGCAGCACCTCTTCGGCGTGGCCCGTGATCTTCTCGTGCTCGGCGGGCGAGTCCGCGCCGCGGCAGAAACGGACCAGCTCGACCTTATCGAACTGATGGACGCGCAGCAGTCCGCGCGTGTCCTTCCCCGCCGCCCCCGCCTCGCGGCGGAAGCAGGGCGTGTAGGCGACGTACCCCTTGGGCAGGGCGGCGCCGTCCAGGATCTCGTCGCGATGCAGGTTCGTCACCGGCACCTCGGCCGTGGGCACGAGAAACAAGTCGTCGGGCTCCGTGCGGTAGGCGTCGTCCTCGAACTTCGGCAGCTGACCCGTGCCCGTCATGACCTCGCGCCGCACGACGAATGGAGGCTCGACCTCGACGTAGCCGTGCTCCCGCGTGTGCAGGTCGAGCATGAAGTTGATGAGCGCGCGCGCGAGGCGCGCGCCGGCGCCGACCAGCACCGGGAATCCCGAGCCCGCGAGCTTCGCGCCGCGCGCCAGATCGAGGATGCCGAGCCGCGCGCCGATCTCCCAGTGCGGCTGGCCCCCCTTCGGGCCCGGCGTACCCCAGCTCCGCACGACCACGTTGGCCTCGGGGACATCAGACAGCGGCAGATTGGGAACGAACAGCGCCTTCGCATCGAGCACGGTTTCGATCTGGCGCAGCTCCGACTCCAGCGCGGTGATGCGCGCTCCCAACTCGCGCCGGGCGGCGGTCGTCGCCTCCGGCAGCCCGCCCTTCGCCTTCGCGATCAGCGCGTCGGACTTCGCCGCGTCGTTGCGCTCCGCCTTGAGCTGGTCGAGCTGCCCGGTGAGGGTACGGCGCTTCATGTCGAGCGCCTCGATCTCGTCGAGCAGGCGCGTGAGGGTGGCGTCGCCCCGACGCGCGAGCGCCGCCCGCACGTGGCCGGGCGAGGCGCGCAGCAGCTTCAGGTCAATCACAGCTCAGCGACTCGGGAGGCCGGGCTCGAGCCCGCGATACCCGCAATTCGTGTCGACGAGGATTTGGAAGTCGATGCGGCGGGCCGCCGTGTCCACCGTGAGGATCTGCAGCTTGGCGTAGTAGTAGTACCCCGCGCTGAGCCCGATATTGCACGAGGTGGGTTGCGAGTGGACGATCGCGCGCCCGCCGACATCCACCGTGACCGCGCTGTCCAATTGAAACCCGCGATCGGGGGCGAGGCGGATCGAATCGAACGGGAGCGCCGTGCCCTGTACGCCCGAGCTGCGGCCCAGCCTCAGCGCGCCAGTCGGCAGCAGCACCGGCCGACCCGCCGTGTCGAGGTCGATCGCGAAGTCGAAGGTCCCCCCCTGATCGATGCGCACCGTCTCCCGGAACTGCAGGTAGTAACCGGACGCCGTCGTGACGGGCGTGCCGCTCAGTGCGTACAGCGAGACCGTGTCGACGACGTTGTCGATGCTGGGCCGCAGCAGGCCGAAGGGGTCGCCGCAGGCAGCCGCGAGGACCGGACCGAGTACCAAGAGCGGGCGAAGGTAGCGCATGGATGCCCCCAAATTACCCCGCAGCGTCCGAGTGGGTCAACCCACGGTGGCTGCTTGACTTCGCCCGGGCCGAACCCTACGTTGCCCGTCCCTATGGCGACGATCCGCGACGTGGTGGAGGCGCTCAGCCGGCGCACCGGCGTGGATGCGGTGCTGGTGGTGGGGCGCGACGGCCTCCCCATCGACTCCCACACCGGCAACGGCGTCGACGGGGAAAACGTCGCCGCCCTGCTCCCGTCCGTCATCAATCATATGGCCCAGCTGGGCACGGCGGGCGGCCGGGGCGAGTTCGCCACGGCCGTGCTCGAGTTCGGCCGCGGCCTCGCGGTGGTCGCCGTCCTGCACGCCGATGCGCTCCTCGTCGTCATGGTACAGCCGGCCACCAACGTCGGCGGCTTGCTCTTCGACTTGCGCCGCCACCGCTCGGCCATCGCCGGCCTGCTCTGAGCGGGAGCCCGCCGCTTGGCGACCCCCCCGCGGCACCTCCTCGTGGTCGATGACGAGCCGCACATCGGCCTCGTGCTCCGGCCCTTCCTCGAGCAGCTGGGCTACCGCGTGAGCTTGGCCCGCTCCCTGGCCGAAGCGCGCGCCGCCGTCGGCGCCGCCCCCCCCGACGGCATGCTCCTCGACCTGCACCTCCCCGACGGATCGGGGCTCGACTTCTTGCGCGACCTGCGCGCCCAGGACGAGACGGCGCGGCTCCCCATCCTCGTGCTCACGGCCGAGGGCGAGGAGCGCGTGCTGCGCGAGGCGCGCCGCCTCGGGGCCGCGCTCGTGACCAAACCCTTCAGCCCCACCAAGCTGTCCCAACGCATCGCCACGATGTTCGGCGACCTCCCCATCCCCGAGGGCGAGACCCCATGAGCACGTGGGCGGCCATCCTCGCCGGGGGCTCCGGCACCCGCTTCTGGCCGCTCTCGACCGCCGAGCGCCCCAAGCAGCTCCTCCCGCTCGCCGGCGACCGGCCCCTGCTCGCCCAGGCGGTGGCACGGCTCCACGGCCTCGTCCCCCCCGAACGGATCCTCATCCTCACTGGGCCGTTCCTCGTGGATCGGGTCGCCGCCACCGTGCCGGAGGTGCCGCGGGCCAACATCTTCGCCGAGCCACGGGCGGCATCCACCGCGCCGGCGCTCGCCTGGGCGGCGCACTGGATCGCGAAGCACGACCCCGGCGGCCAGATGCTGTCGCTGCACGCCGACTGGGCAATCGGCAACGACCGCGCCTTCCGGGCCGCCGCGACGCACGCGCTCGACGTGGCCGCCGAGCACGACGTGCTGGTCACGGTGGGCGTGAAACCGTCACGCAGCGAGACCGGGTACGGCTACATCATCCCCGGCAAACCGGTCGGGAGCGCGCGCCGGGTGCAGCGCTTCGTGGAGAAGCCGAGTCCCGCCCGTGCCGCACTGCTGCGGCGGCGAGGCGCCCTGTGGAACACCGGCCTGTTCGCGTGGGGCGTGGCGCGCTTCCTCGGCGAGGCCGGCGCCTACGCGCGCGAGCTCACCGCCGGCTGGGCGCCCCTCTCGGCGGGCGACGTGCCGCGCTTCTTCAGCGCCGTCACGCCGGTCGCCGTGGACGTCGCCGTGCTCGAGCGCACCAAGCGGCTCGCGGTCGTGGCGGGCGCGTTCCCCTGGGACGACATCGGCTCCTGGGACGCCCTGCTCCGCATCCGCAGGACCGACGCCCGCGGCAACGTCACCGTGGGCAATGTCACGCTCGGCGACGACGTCCGCCGGTCGGTGATCTGGTCGGAGAGCGAGCACGTGGCGGTGGTCGGTGTGCAGGACACGGTCGTGGTTCGCGCCAACGGGCACACCCTCGTCATGCCGACCGGCCAGGCCGAGCGCCTCAAGGCGATGGTGCAGGCCCTGTGAGCCACGTCCTCTACCTGCTCGACCCCGATCCGTCGCCGGCCTGGGCCCCGTTCGCCGGGGTGCGGCCCCTGTGCGAGCTGCGCGCCGGGGCGCATCTCGTGCGCGAGCGTTGGGAGAGCTTCGTCGGCGCCGAGGCGAGCGCCATCTTCGCCCTGCCGCACCTCGCCGGCTTCCCCGAGGCGGGCGTGCCACCGGTCGAGGCGCGGCGCGCCGTCCCGGGGCCGGCGGTGATCGGATCGTCGACCTTCGCGCCCCGGGGGCTCGCGCCCCATCTCCCCGACGCCCCGGTACGCCTCACGCACGCGGGGATCACCGTCGGGTGGGCGGTGCCGGCCGGCGCCACGTGGGGCGGGCCGCTCCCTCAGGCACAGGCGGTGCAGGTGGAGGGGATGCTGCTCCGCGGCGTGTACGACCTCGTGCCGGCGCTCGAGCGGCTGCTCAAGGAAGACCTGCTCGGCCTGCTGGGCGACTCCGACCCCGTGCCGCACGCCGTTACCGTCATCGGCGACCCCGGATGGCTGTCGCTGCACGAGGCGGCCGTCGAGCCCGGCGTCGTCTTCGACACGACGGGCGGTCCGGTCGTGCTCGAGAGCGGCGTCGAGGTCAAGGCCGGCACCAGGCTCGAGGGCCCGTTATGGGCAGGGGCGAATGCGCGCCTCATCGGCGGGCCGATCCGCGCGTCGGCGATCGGCCCCTGGTCGGTGGTGCGCGGCGAGATGGCCTCCACCGTGCTGCTCGGCTACGCCAACAAGGCGCATGACGGGTTCGTCGGCAGCTCGGTGCTGGGCCGGTGGGTGAACCTCGGCGCCGGGACGATCACCTCGAACTTGAAGAACACCTACGGGCCGGTCCGGCTCGACATCGGCGGGACGGCGATCGAAACCGGCCAGATGTTTCTCGACAGCTTGATCGGCGACCACGCCAAGACCGCCATCGGCACGCTGTTCGGCACCGGCACCGTGGTGGGCGCGGGCGCGAACGTGTTCGACGGCGTGCGGGCGCCCAAGTGGGTGCCGCCCTTCGCCTGGGGGGGTGCGGAGGGCGGCGGTGAGCGCATGACGCGCGCCGGGTTTGTCGCCATCGCTGAACGGGTGCTCCCGCGCCGGCACGTCGCGGTGGACGCCGCGATGCGCGCCCACCTCGAGCGCATGTATGACTGGCTGACGCGATGACGGACGCGCAGCGCTACCGGCGGCTCGGCAAGTACGAGCTCCACACCCTCATCGGCGAAGGCGCGATGGGAATCGTGTGGAAAGCGTACGACACCGTGCTGCGGCGCTACGTGGCCCTGAAGCTCCTGGGCAGCCATTTCCGCAAGACCAAGGAGATGCAGGAGCGCTTCTTGCGCGAGGCGCGCGCGGCGGGCGCGATTCAACACCCGAACATCGTGACCGTCTACGACTTGGGCGAGGCCGACGGCCAGCTGTTCATCGCAATGGAGCTGGTCGAAGGGCGGGACCTGAGCGACCTTATCACGCTGCGCGAGCCGATGGCACTCGAGCGCAAGCTCGACATCGTGATCGAAGTGCTGGACGGCCTCCACTTCGCACACCAGCGCGGTGTCATCCATCGCGACGTGAAGCCCTCCAACGTCCGCGTCATGCCCGACGGCCGCGTGAAGATCATGGACTTCGGGATCGCGCGGCTGCAGTCCGCCGACGCGACCGGCTCGGGCGCGATCGTCGGGACGCCGACCTACATGGCTCCGGAGCAGATCACCAACGGCGCCATCACGGCCGCCACCGACGTGTTCGCGGTGGGGTGCATGCTGTACGAGCTCCTGTCGTTCCAGAAGCCGTTCGAGGGTGAATCGATCCACGGGGTGCTCTACCAGGTGCTGACGACGGAGCCGAAGGCCCTGCGCACCGTGGCACCGTCCATTCCGGCGGCGCTCGAGCGTGTCGTGGGGAAGGCGATGAACAAGGTGCCCCACGAGCGCTACGAATCCGCGGGGCAGATGCAAAGCAGCCTGCTGGGCATTCGGGCCGCGCTGTCGGGCGCGGGCGATGAAGCGACCCAGCGGATGGGCATCCGTTGGACGCCCTTGCCGGGGCCGGTGCTGAAGCTCGTCCGGCAGGCGCCGATGAAGTGGCGCGTGACGGTGCTGAGCGCGCTGGCCGTCGTCGTCGCGCTGCTGTTCTTCGCCCCCGGTCCGCCCGTCGCCCCCGAGGCCGCCGGCGGGCCGGTGGCGGTTTCGCGGCCGGGGCCGGTGCCCCTGGAGCTTCCGCCGGTCTCGCTCGCGCTGAGCGCGCGCCGCGACTCCGCCTTGGCGGCGCGCGACCGTGCGTTGCAGGCGGGTGCGCTCAAGAACAACGTGCCGGCGATGGCTCTTGCCGAAACCATGTTCCAGATGTCCGAACAGGCGCTCCAGGCCGGCAACCAGTCGCAGGCGCTGAACGGATACGTCGCCGTGGTGGAACAGTATCGTAAGGCACAGGACGAGGCGCGCACCCTGGGGCAGGAGGCGGCGCAGATGCTGCAGCGGGTGACGCCGGTGGTCCAGGCGATCCCCACCGGCCCGGCAGCCGTCAACGCTGGGATTTATCTCGCCCGGGCGGAATCACTGCTGCGCCAGCAGGACTACACGATGGCCAAGGTCGCGGCCCAGAGCGCCGAGCAAGTCGGCATCGACGCCGGGATCGCCCCGGCCAGCTCGCAGCCCCCCGACGCCCAGGGCGCTGTCGAGGTGCTCCTGACGGACCTGGGACGCGCGCTGGCGAGCGAGCGGGTCGGTAACGTGCGCGTACTCTATCCGCGCATCACCGACGACGAGAGCCGCAGATGGGAAGCCTTCTTCCACAATTGGGATCAGATCACGGCGAAGTTCACGGTCGAGCGGTTCAACGCACGGGGCCCCGCGGCGAGCGCCGACGTGCGGGCGGTGTTCGAATACATCCCGGCGGGTGGCGGGGCGCCGCGCATCGATCGGCGGCGGTTCGCGATGCGGTTCGAGAAGCGGGAAGTCGGCTGGCGGGTCTCTACGGTGACGGAACTAAAGTAGCCTCACCAGGCCCGAGCGTTTGCCGGGGGAGCCTCCGGGATGGCCAACGAGTCGGGCCGGGGTGCGGGCGGACCCACGCGCCGCAGCGTCACGGGCTTCTCGAGGTCGCCACCCGAAATCGTGAGCTTGTCCCCGGCCAGGCGCATCGCGTAGACCTGCCACACCCCGTCCCCCAGCGTGATCCAGAGACTGTCGCCTACCACGCGCCAGCGGGCGACTTCCTCTCCGAACTGGGCCGAGCTGTCGCTGCGCACGACGATGTGCCGGATTTCGTCGCCGG
>JBGPOM010000035.1:0-10438 GCA_041488075.1 Gemmatimonadota bacterium | reverse complement strand
GCCGTCCTGCTGGCCGAGGCAGGGTATCAAAACGATACCTACCTCGATCCGGCCGTGAAATCGCCATCGAGCCACGGACAGATCGCCAAGAACCCGAAGCTCTGCGCCGGCTGTCACCTATACTCCTTCCCGACTACGAACGATGCCGGGGCCGCCGTCACCGTGACCGGCCACCTGTTCCGCCCGATCCCCTGCTACGGGCCGGATGGCCTGCCCACGGACACGATCAGGACCTGCGCTTTCACGGCGACGGCGCGGTCGTTCAAGGCATGCGCACAGTCGGGTTGCCACGGCGACGAAGCCACGGCGGCCCAGGTTCTGTCGGTCGCGCGCAGCCGGATCCAGGCTCTGACGGCGGCGCTGTGGGTGAACTCCGGCACCGGTACCGGTAGCTCGGCTAGCGCGATCGACACACTGGACGGGGGCATCATCCCCGCGATTTACAAGGCCACGTTTAGCCAGCGGGGGACGATCAGCAACCTGAGCCTGCAGGTGAAGACCGCCGCTCTCGCAGGCGCGACCAGCATTGACCTGTCTACCGCGAGTACCACTGTGCTCACGGGCTATGTCGCGCCGACAAACACCTTCAAGATTGCCGGTGACGCGACGCTCTACACCATTCAGAACAAGGTCACGGCCAGCTCCCAAACGCTGACCGGCGTGCAGATCTCGCCGGCTCTGGCACAGGCCGCCGCGGCCAATGCCAAGGTCACTGTGTATTACCTGGGGCCCCTGGTCGCGAATGACAGAGTGATCACGCCGGTCGACGGGGCCGAGTGGAACGTGCGTGCGTTCGGCGAGGACGCCAACGGGGTGTTCCTGCCTGGCGGGGTGGGCACGCCCGCCACAACCACCGACAGGTCGCACACGGTACACAACCCGTTCTACGCGGAGGCGATGCTGCGCGCGAACATCAACGAGTTGACCGCCCTCTACGGGACGCTGCCGTGGTTCCCGGTCACCCCCGCGGAGGTTCAAAAGATCCTGGCCGGCCCTATGGGCGCCTCGGGCAGCGTGCCGTTCCCGCGGCCGGCTGGCAGACGGACGGCTTCGCGGTAATTTGGGTCACGTGACCCTCGCTTTACCCGGCCCCGGGGTCCTTTCGGCCACCGGGGCCGGGTGCTTATGGCAACGTGGCCGGGAGGACTCATGACCCAACCGCCAGGCCCGGGCGTGGACACACCGGGTTGGAAACCCAGCTTCAACGAATACCTGCTGGGGGGGATCATCCTCCTGACAGTGTTTCTCGCCGCCCTGGCTGCGGTCGCGTACCTCCTTCCGGGTGATTACCTCCAGATCCCGGAGCTGCAGCCCACCGTGCGGGTCGCGCGGCAGGCGGACTTCCCCGTCGGGGCGAGCCGCGTGGTGAGTTGGGGCCCGCGCATCCTGCTGATCGTCCACGCCGCGAACCGCGAATACGCCGCGCTCCAGGGCACGTCCCCCGTGGATGGCTGCATTCTCGATTGGGACCCGGTTTCCCTGCGGGTGGTCTCGCCGTGCAGCTTCGTGGTGTACGACCTGCACGGCAACGTGGTGCGCGGTTTGACCACCGTCCCCCTGAAGCGGTACGCGGTGTTCGTGCGGCAGGGCACCGTGTACGTGACGGAGTCCTAGCCGTGCGCGATCTCTTGCGTGCGGTCGCGCAGTGGGCGGCACAGTTCTGGGCCGACCTCAAGACCAGCACCGACGCCGGCGTATTGAGTGTCGCCCGGTTCCTCGGCTTGCTGTACGGACCCATCGACGCCCGGCTGCCGATCACCGAGGCATTCCGCAAAGCGTTGGGGTATCGGCTCGCGCCGCACGTCACCTGGCGTCACGCGCTCGGCGGCATCGCCTACCTGCTGTTCATCCTCCTCGTCCTCACGGGCGTGCTGCTGTCAGTCCACTATCGGCCCTCCGTGCAGGAAGCCTACCCCAGCATCCAGCACATCGTCTCGGAAGTGACCCTGGGCTGGATGATGCGCGACCTGCACGTCTGGGCCGCCAATCTGGTCGTCCTCGCCGTCCTCGCCCACATGGCGCGGGTGTTCTTCGACGCCGCCTACAAGCCGCCGCGGGAAACGAGCTGGCTCGTCGGCGTGGGCCTGCTCGTTCTGGTGCTCGCCTTCGGCGCGACCGGCACCCTGTTGCCCTGGGACCAGGGGGCGTATTGGACCGTGTCCGAAGCGCTCAACGGGCTCGCGGGGGTGCCGCTCGTCGGCGGCGTGGCGGTGGGCATGCTGCGCGGTGACCCGATCGTCTCGGGCGCCACCCTGAGCCGCTTCTTCGCCGTCCACGTGATCGTGCTGCCGTGGTTCGCCTTCGCGCTCCTCGTGTTCCACTTCACGATGGTGCGGCGGCACGGCATTGCTCCGCCGGCGCACCCGGCGCCGGGCCGGGGCGGGGAAACCGGCCGGCGCTTCTTCCCCAACCACTTACTGCGGTCGTTCTCGGTGGCCGCGGTGGTATGCGCCCTGATGATCACGCTGGCCGTCGTCTGGCCTCGGGCGGTGGGCGACCCCGCGAACCCAGCGCAGCCGCCGGACGCGCTGTCCACGACCTGGGTGGTCGTGGACGTGTCGCGCGCACTCACCCACTACCTCGGCGCCTGGGGCTTCGTCGGGTTCAGCCTGATAGGCTTGAGTCTCGCCCTCGTGCCGCTGTTCGACCGGGGCCCGGAGCGGGATATCCGGCGGCGGCCCGCGGTGGCGGCCCTCGGCGCGACGTTCTTCCTCGGGTTCATCCTCTTGTGGATCGTCGGCAGCCGGCTGCGCAGCCGGCCGCCCGGCCTGACGCTCGAGCGTCCGGTGCCGGCGCATCAGGTGGGAGCCCGCGCCCCATGAGGAGCGGCGGGGTGCAGTTGGTGCTCGCACTCGCGGCCGCCGCCGCGGTCCTGCCGCTCGGCGCGGCGGTTGCGCAACAGCAAGAGGGGCCGTCCGTCGAAGGCCTCGCGGACACCACCTACGGGTGCGTCGCGTGCCATGCCGACAAGCGCACCGCCTTCGTCCTTGGGGTGCACGCCGAGCGCGGCATCAAGTGCCACGACTGCCACGGAGGCGATCCTTCGGCGTTCACGCTCCCCGCGGCCCACCGCGGCGGTTTCGTCGGCGCGCCCAGCAAGATCGCCATCGTCGCGCTGTGCGGCTCGTGCCACTCGAACCCGGACCGGATGCGGCAGTACGGCCTGCAGACCGGTCAGGTGGCGGAGTTCCGCACCAGCCGCCACGGCCGGCTGCTCTTGTCCGGCCACGATCTGAGCGCGCCGACCTGCACCGATTGCCACGACGCCCATACGATCCTGCGCCCTGACGACGCGCGCAGCACCGTGTACCCCACCAACATCCCGACGACCTGCGCCCGGTGTCACGAGGACAAGCGGCTGATGGCGAAGTACGGCCTGCCGACGGATCAGGTCGAGCGGTTTCGCAAGAGCGCGCACGGCGTCGCGCTGTTCCAGGACCAGAACTTCGCCGCCCCGACGTGCGTAGGCTGCCACGGCTCCCACTCGGCGCTGCCGCCCACCGTGGCCGAGATCGCCAACGTCTGCGACCGCTGTCACCGGCTCGTGGGCCAGGCCTTCGACCGCGGGCCCCACGCGCGCGCCGCCCGAACGGGGAAGCTGGCCGGCTGTCTCGGCTGTCACTCGAACCACGACACCGAGCGCGTGCCGCCCGACCGGATCACCGCGACGTGCGCCAGATGTCACGCGGCCGGAACCCGGGCACTAGCGCTCGGCGCGGAGATCCAGCGGAGCGCCCTGCAGGCGACCGAGGACCTGCGGGCGGCCGATAGCGCCATCCACCGCCTCACGCTCGCCGGCGTGCAGACCGGCGACGCGCGGTTCCGCTACCAGACCGCGCTCACCGCCTACCTCCAGATCGCGGAAACCCAGCACAGCCTCGACCTCGAGCGGCTCGAGGACCTGAGCCGGCGGGTGCGCTCGATCTCCCGTGATCTGCGGGGCTCGGCGGAGGTGGCCGAGGAGCGGCAGTGGGAGCACAAGCTGCTGCTCGTCCCCGTGTGGTTCCTCGCCCTCGCGTCGCTGGCGCTCGCGTTGCTCACGCTGCGCGCGCTCGAGGGCAGAAAGAGAAAAGCATGACCGCCGCCGCCCCCTCCGGCCGGCGGCGACGGTTCTCGCGGCTGGTGCGGGTGCTCGTCCCCGTGGCCATCACGGCCGTCATCCTGCTGGGCGTCAGCACCGTGGGGTTCGTCGAATACAGCGGCCGGCCCGGCTTCTGTAAGAGCTGTCACATCATGCGCCCGTACTACGACTCCTGGGCCAGCTCCTCCCACCGCGATGTGGCGTGCATCAAGTGCCATTACGCCCCGGGAATCCGCGCCGAGGCGATGGGGAAATTCCAGGCCGCGAACCAGGTGGTGAAGTACATCACCGGCGCCTACGGGACCAAGCCCTGGGCCGAGATCGAAGATGCGGCGTGTCTGCGGTCGGGGTGCCATTCCGAGCGCAAGGTGGAGGGCGTGGTCGTCTACAAGGGGGTGCGGTTCGACCACGCCGCGCATCTGGGCGAGCTGCGGCGGGGCAAGCAACTGCGCTGCACCAGCTGCCATTCCCAGATCGTGCAGGGCGACCACGTCGCGGTAACGGAGGCGACGTGCTTCCTCTGCCACTTCAAGGACCGGCCGCCGGGATCGCCCATCGGTGGGTGCATCGGGTGCCATCCCTCCCCGCCACGCATCGTGTCCGCCGCCGGGTACGTCGTGGACCACGCCGAGTACGTGCAGGACCGCGTCTCCTGCCTCTCCTGCCACGCCGACGTGACGGCCGGCACCGGCACGGTGGAGCGCGCCCGCTGCTTCAACTGTCACAACGAGCCCGACCGCCTCGCCAAGTTCGGGGACACGACCTTGGTGCACCGGATACACATCGCCGATCACAACGTGGAGTGCAGCCAGTGTCACACGCCGATCGAGCACCGCGTGGTCTCGCTCGCCACGACCTTCGAGCTCGACTGCCGCAGCTGCCACTCCCAGGTCCACGACGCCCAACGGCGGCTCTACGCCGGGACGGGGGGGCACGGCTCCCCTGAATCGCCCAGCCGGATGTTCCTCGCCCGCGTGTCCTGCATCGGCTGCCATGGGCTCCCGACCAATGTTCCGGGCCACGAACGCGTGCAACTCGCCGGGGAGGCGTCGTGCATGTCGTGTCACGGCATCCGCTACGCCAATCTGCTGCCCTCTTGGCAGCGTGAAATGACGCGCAAGCTCGGCCGCGTCGCCCCGGTGGTGGCGAATGCCCGGGCCGCCCTGGGGTCCGCGTCCGTCCGCGGGCGCGCCGCCGCCGACAGCCTACTGCGCCTGGCGCAGGAGAACGTCGACCTCGTGCGCGTCGGGAAGGCCGCCCACAACGTCGCCTACGCCGATCGCCTGCTGCGGGCGGCGGTCGAGCTGGTCCGCGAGGCGGTGCGCACCGGACAGTTGCCCTACGCCGTTCCCCAGACCGACCTCGGCCCCCCCCTCGGCGAGAACGCCTGCTTCGGGTGTCACATTGGTGTGGAACGCGCCACGGTGACGTTCCAGGGGGCCGAGTTCAATCACGAGCCGCACGTGCTGCGCGGTGGATTGGGATGCGCGGACTGCCATACGCCGCTCGACCGCCACGGCGGCACGACGCTCACTTCCCGCGCGGCCTGCGACGCCTGCCACCACGACCAGGTGCGGCCCATGAACTGCGCCCGCTGCCACGCGGGGCCGGGCGGCGCGCCGCTAGCGACGATCGCGACCGGCACCGGCGACTTTTCGCACCGCGTGCACGTCCAGGCCAACCTCGCTTGCACGACGTGCCACACGCCATCCGGGATGAGCGCGCGCGCGCTCCGCTGCGAGACCTGTCACGATCAGCACCATCAGCCCGACCGCACCTGCACCGGCTGTCACCGGGTGGGGGACGGCGTGCTCGCCAAGCACACCCGCTCCGCGCACGCCGCCTGCGTGACCTGTCACGCCGCCACACCGACCCTCAACCGTTGGTCACGCCAGATCTGCACGACCTGTCACGTCCAGCAGGCGAGCGGGCACTACGCCACCAGGCCCTGTGAGGCCTGCCACCAAATCCGAGCGATGGGCGCGGAGTAACGATCGTCCCATGTTCGCGCGATCTCTCGTTCGACCCGCTTGGCTCGCAGCCGCCACGGCCTTCCTGGCCGCGGCGGGAGCCGGCACCGCGACGGGGCAAGGCATCACGTGCGAGAAGTGCCACGGCAACCGCGATTTCCTGGTGGGGAAGGGGGGGCCTCAGGGGGACTCCGCCCTCTACGTGCCGGCCGGCACGCTCCAGGACACGCGCCACGCATCCTTGCGCTGCGCGCAGTGTCATGTGGGCTACGATGCGGGATACCCGCATCGCGCGACGTCGCGGGTCGTCCCCTGCAGCACCTGCCACGCGGCCGAGGGGCGGGATTGGGACGCGTCGATCCACGCCGCCAACTCGGCGTCGACCGGGGACGCTCCGACCTGCGTCGGCTGCCACGGCTCGCACACGGTCTACGGGGCGGCGGACCGCCGGTCGCCCACGCATCCGCTGAACGTGGCGATGATGTGCGGGCGCTGCCACGCCGATCCGCGCATCATCGGGACCTACTTCGCGACGGCGGACAAGACCAGGGCCCGCACGGCTGTGGCCCATTTCTACAAGACGGTCCATGGCAACGCGCTGACGGGCGCCGGCCTCGTGGTCTCCGCGACGTGCAACGACTGCCACCGGGCCCACAAGGTGCTGCCGGCCGATTCCACCGGCTCCTCGGTCAACCGGGCGAACATTCCGGCGACCTGTGGCGCCTGCCACGTGGGAGTGGTGGAGGCGTACGACAGTTCGGCGCACGGCGCCGCGTACCGGACCGGAGGCGTGACCACCACCGGGCATTCCGCCCCCGTCTGCGTGGACTGCCACTCGGCGCACGAGATCGTGCGCGCCGACCAGCCCCAGTGGCTGCTGGGCGTCGTGCAGGAGTGCGGCACCTGCCACGAACGCCTGTACGAGACTTACTTCGAGACCTATCACGGCAAGGTCACGCGCCTGGGCTTCAACCTCGCCGCCACGTGCAGCGACTGCCACACAGCGCACAACATGCGGCCGGCGTCCGATACCCGGTCATCGGTGTACGCGGAGAACCTCGTCGCGACCTGCGGGCGCTGCCATTCCGGCGCGAACGCCAACTTCGTGCGCTACCAGCCGCACGGCGATCCCAAGGACCGGACGAAGTACCCGCTGCTCTTCTGGTCGTGGCTGTTCATGACGCTGCTGCTCGTGGGCACGATGTCGTTCTTCCTGCTCCACACCTTCCTGTGGCTCGTCCGGATCACCATCAACCGGCTGCGTGGCGGCGGCCCGGCTCACACCGAGGCCCAGCCATGACGCCCCGCGCCCTGAACGCCGCGGACCGCGGCGCCGGACCGTACCTGTGGCGGTTCACGCCGCTGCAGCGGGCCCTGCACGCGGCGGTGATCGTGTCGTTCTGCGGCCTCGTGACCACCGGGCTGCCGCTCCACTTCGCACACGCCGCGTGGGCGCGCGCGCTCATCCGCGTCGTGGGCGGCCTGCACGCAGCGGGTTTGATCCACCGCGCCTGCGCGATCATCACGTTCGGTTACTTCGCGCTCTACATCGGTTCGATCACCTACCGCATCATGCGGAGCAGCAACCGCATGAGCTTCTTCTGGGGTCCGGACTCGATGGTGCCGCAGCCGAAGGACGTGCGCGACGTCATCCAGATGTTCAAGTGGTTCCTGGGGAGGGGCGAACAGCCCCGGTTCGACCGCTTCAGCTACATGGAGAAGTTCGACCACCTCGGGGTGTTCTGGGGCGTGGCCGTCATCGGGGCCTCGGGACTGCTGCTCTGGTTCCCCGAGTTCTTCGCCAAGATCCTGCCCGGCTGGGCCTTCAACGTCGCCACCATCATACATGGCGACGAGGCCTTGCTCGCCTTGAGCTTTATCTTCACGATCCACTTCTTCAACGTGCACCTGCGCCCCGAGAAATTTCCAATCGATTTGGTCATTTTCACCGGGCGCGCGACTGCGGCCTACATGCAGGAGGAGCACCCGCTCGAGTACGAGCGGCGCCGCGCCGCGGGCACCCTCGACGCGCTCACGGCGCCCCCGATATCGCGCGCCGGGTACTTGTGGTCCTTGGTCTTGGGCTTCGCGTCGCTCGGACTTGGCGTCTTCCTGGTGATCCTCGTCATATGGGCACTCCTCCATTGATCAACCGCCTGCCTCTCGCCTGCGGCGCGAGCGCCGTGCTCCTGATGCTCGGACACGCGGCCTCGGCGCAGGACTACCGTCTGCGCCTGGACACGCGCTGGCAGACCGTCGCGTATCGCGGCGTCAGCCTCGACAGCATCCCCGTGGGCGATACCGTGAGCACGCCGGGCAGGGGGCCGACGTCGCCGGACGGCTTCGCCGTCCGGTGCCTGGCGGGCGCGTCCTACTGCACCTTCTTCCGGCCGGGAGCCGTCCGCCGCGGTGGCCCGCTGTCCACGACCGCCGATCTGACCGTATGGGGCCTCGGGGCGCCCGGCCTGAGCGTGCACGCCGCCGGCCGGCTGGGCGTCGACCTGGGCGCCGCCGACGTCTGGCCCGGCTCCGATCCGGCGCTGCAGCTGTTCGAGGGCTACGCCGAGTACGCCATGCCCCGCGTCACGGCCCGGCTGGGGCGGCAGGTCGTCGCATCGCGCCTCGGGACGACCGGTTTCGACGGGGCCGGCGTCGTGCTCCGCAACGCGCGCCGCGGTCTCGAGCTCGAGGGGTACCTGGGTTGGGGCCTCGCGCGCGGCGCCGCCCTGCCGGTGACCAGCCCGGCCCTCAATCCCTTGGACGACTTCCAGCCGCGCCACCGCCAGCTGGTGGCCGGGCTCGGCGCCGGATGGTCGGCGCGGCCGGTCGACCTGCGGGCCGACTATCAGCGCGAGGTGGACCCCGGGTCGGACTACTTCGTGTCGGAGCGCGTCGGCCTGGAAGCCGCGCTGCGGCCGATCACCGGCGTCCGCCTCGCCGGCGGCGCGGATTACGACCTGGCGGCAGGTTGGTGGGGCAGCGCCGAGGCCTCGCTTGGCTACGCGACGCGAAGGGTTTCCGCGACGCTCGGCGCGCGCCGCTACCGGCCGCACTTCGACCTGTGGACGATCTGGGGCGCCTTCAGCCCGGTTGCATATCGCGCCGTCAACGGGGCCGTCACGTTCGCGGCGAGTCCCCGGATCGACGTGCGGGGCCGCTACGAGCGCTACCGGTACGAGGATGCGGAGACGGCCACCCCGCTCCTCGACGCCAAGCGTGACGGCTGGCGTTGGGAAGTGGGCACCACCGTGACGCCGCTCCCTGGGTGGATCCTCGACGGCGGGTACCGGCGGGAGTTCGGCCCCGGCGCCTCGGCCGCGGGGGTGGCCGGGAGCGTGATGTACGCGCCGTCCCGTCGGCTCGCGCTGACGCTGCTCGGCTCGACGGTCGACCGTCCGCTCGAATTCCGCTTCAATGACGCGGTGGTGCGCGCGTACGGGATCGACGCCCAGCTCGAGCCCTCGCCCCGCGTGCGCGTGGGGCTCACCGCCACGCGCTACGAGGAGATCCACCGGCGGCCAGACGCTGCCGCCTTCGACTGGAATCAGCTTCGCGCGAGCGCCAGGGTGGTGCTGCTGTTCGGGAACGGGGCGGATACGCGCGGGCTGCCGCCGGCGATCCGGCTCCTCCCCGGCGGGCGGGCGGCCCGATGACCGCCCGCACCGTCGCCGCGATCCTCCTCGCTGCCGGGCTGACGGCCGTCCCGGCACCGGGGGGCGGGGGGGGACTACGCGCCCAACAACCGGACAGCGCCGCTCGCTTCGACCATTACCGGCACCGCCGTCTGTTTCCGACGTGCGTGTCGTGTCACCAGGGAGCGGAGGATCCTGACCAGCCGCTGTGGCCGGACACGGCCACCTGCAACGCGTGCCACGATGGCACCAACCGTCCCAAGGTCGCGTGGCGCCCCCCGACCGAGGAGCATCCCAGCAACCTGAAGTTCGTGCACGATCTCGTGCCTATCATGACGCGGGCGACGCCGCAGGGAACGGAATCGCTCGCGTGCAAGGACTGCCACACGCCTCCCGGCGGGGAATGGATGGTAGTGCAGCGGGCGACGCCCGAGGGGTGCCTGGGATGTCACGGCACGGGCGCGCCGCATCTCGCGTCCCCGGACACGCTGTGCTCGACGTGCCACCTGCCGCTCCCGCGCGCCGCGGGCCTCACGGCGGCGCGCGTCGCGGCGTTCCCCGTGCCGCCGTCCCATCGGGCGCCGGGGGGGGAGTTCATGAGCCGGACGGCGTTGGGCCACGGGGCCCTCGCGACGGGCACGAAGGAGCCGGTAGCGGCGAGCTGCGCGGTGTGCCACGCGCGCGACTTCTGCATCACCTGCCACGTCGACGCGCCGGAACAGCCCGCGATCCAGGCGCTCGACGCGGATCCTCGG